>JBPCIR010000001.1:0-15028 GCA_051006095.1 Rubrobacter sp.
TGCGGCGGCGCACGTTGATCAGTGGGTTGCGCAGGGCCGAGGGTGAGATCACACCGCTGACCACGACGGGGACGACCGCGAGCCCTGGGGTGAGGCGCGCGAAGAGGTCGGCGCTCGAGGACCAGTGGTCGAGGGCTCTTACGGCGCCGGGCAAGACCGCAGGGTCGGGCTCGATCCTACCCCCTGGGAACGTGAGTACGGCGCCGCCACCCCGCAGGTGCCTGGCCGCCGCCCGCACGACCCCTGGGCGTCCCGCGGAGGTCTCCGCGACGGTCAGAAGGTGACGTGAAGTATTAGGGAGGGCTTCGAGCAAGGGGCGGTCGGCGGCGATCACACGCAGGTCGTCCCTCGGGGTGGCCGCGAAGAGGGCTACGGCGTCAGCGAGGCCAGGGTGGTTGGAGACGAGGAGTAGCGGCCCGCCGCGCGGTACGTTCTCCTGACCCTCTGTCCTGTTATTGCGGGACAGCCTTTTCAGCGCCCACGCGCCGCCCGTCCCGAGACCCGACTCGCCGACTATTTCGTCGTAGGTCTGGATCTGGCGCGCCAGACGCCGGGCCGGTATACGCGAGATAGACTCCATCACAGAGCGCCCGTGGATTACTCCGCCCAGACCGAAGGCGGAGATAAGGTCATCCACACATACCTGCGTGAGACGTTCGAGGTGATGCTCGCTCCCGGAAGAAGCGAGTAGCTCATCGGTTGCTGGCGGCAGTCGGGTGATGCTATCCACGGCACTGCTCACATACACCGTCGACGCCGGGTAAGATGGTGTTCGCGAGCCTTTTCGCCACCAAGTGTGCCAACCTTCCGCTTGCCCCTGACGATGGTCGGGATGCCTCCACGTCACTCGTTGGTACGCACGGGCCACGGGCGCGGTTCGCGCGTCTAGCTTCCCGGTCCTGCTTCACGGCGTCGAATGACCTCGACGGCCGAGCCGGCGAGTACGGTGTCGTCGAGCCTGACGTGAGGCTTGGCAACCCTCACCTTTACGGCTTCGACCGCGGGATGTTCGTCGAGCGTACCCGCGGCGATCCTCTCTGCCAGGGTCTCGGTGAGTTGCACGGGCGGTCCCTCGACGATCTCGCGCGCCATGCGGTGGACCTCGCTATAGTCCACGGTCTTCGTCAGGTCGTCTGAGGTCCCTGCGGGCCGCAGGTCGAGGTGAAGCTCGACGCTCACGACGAAAGGCTGGCCAAGCTCGTTCTCGGCCTGCAGGGTTCCGTGGCGGCCGTGGAAGACCATGTCAGCAAGGAGTATACGATCCTCGCTCATCGCTACCTTTCGCTTCCTTCCATCCGAATCAGTATGCCAGACGTAAGAACCTGTATGCCACGAATGCGGTCAGTGAGAAGAGCCGGCTGTAGTAAAATCTCGGGCTACTCGACCACGACCTAGATCGGACACAAGGAACTTGCCTTCGATCCGACGCGTTGCACGAGCCGGGCTGACAACCGAGATGATCGAGCAGCATCCTTCGGTAGGCGGTGAGGCCCAGACCAGGCCATCCGTCACCGTGAGCTACGCGCAGACGCTCGACGGGCGCGTGGCGACAGCGACGGGGGAGTCCAAGTGGATCAGCTGTCCCGACTCCCTGCGCTTCGCCCACGAGATGCGCGCCGATAACGACGCCGTCCTCGTCGGCGCAGGCACGGTCTGCAGCGACGATCCCAGTCTGACGGTTCGCCACGTCCCAGGCACGAGCCCCCTGCGCGTGGTCGTCGACAGCACCCTGCGTACGCCCCCCGACGCCGCAGTGCTCGCTGATGGCGCAGCCTCGGGAACGGTGCTCGCCGTTACGCACCGCGCGCCGGCAAAACACCGCGAGAGAGCCGTCGCTTTGGGCGCCACCGTCCTTGATTTACCTTCGGATGCCGACGGTCGTGTGGACCTTGCGGCCCTGCTAGGCGAGTTGGTGGCGAAAGGTATAGGGTCGGTGATGGTCGAGGGAGGGGCCACCTTGATCACGGCGTTCTTCAGGGCCGGGTTGGTAGACCGGCTCGCCGTGTGCGTTGCGCCCAAGATCCTGGGTAAAGGCATAGAAGCAATCGGCGACCTCGGTATCCGCGATCTGTCCCGGTCTCTCACCCTCGCCGACGCCGCGGTGGAATCTTACGGGGTGGATCTCATCCTCAGCGGACGCGTCGAATACCCCGATGGAGTCCAGGATCGGGGCTGAGCCGAAGGCCAGGGCCCTCTGGTTCACCGCCCCACGCACCGCCACGCTCCTTGCGGAGACGGTACCCCCTCCCGGACCCGGCGAGGTAAGCGTCGAGACCATCGCCTCGGCCGTCAGCGCTGGCACAGAGATGCTGGTCTACCGCGGCGAGGTGCCGCAGTATCTCCGGCTTGACCTGCCCACCCTCGCAGGGAGCTACGGTTTCCCCATCAAGTACGGCTACGCCGCCGCAGGATGTGTCCTCGCCACGGGTCCCGGCGTCGAACACCTCACTACAGGAGATCCCGTCTTCGTCCACCATCCGCACCAGGATGTCTTTGTCGTCCCCGCAAAGATGGCCGTCCGGCTCCCCGACGACCTCGACCCCCTGCTCGGCGTATTCAGCGCGAACCTCGAGACGGCCCTGAACATCGTCCACGATACGCCCGTGCGGCTCGGTGAGACGGCCTTGATCTTCGGCCAGGGCGTCGTCGGCCTACTCGTGGCCCTGCTCCTAAAGCGCGCCGGCGTGGGACCGGTACTCGTCGTCGACCCTCTCGAAGAACGCCGCAGACGGGCGCTCACAGCAGGCGCGGACGGCGCGTTCGGGCCGGACGGGCTGAAGGAACGTGTCACAGAGATCACGGACGGGCGGGGGGCCGACGTGGCGGTCGAGACCAGCGGATCCGGGGCTGCTCTGCAGAGCGCGATAGATGCCGTGGCGACCGAGGGAACGGTCGTCGTGGCTTCGTGGTACGGTATCAAGCCCGTCACGCTAGATCTCGGGGGACATTTCCACCGGGGAAGGGTGAGACTCAGGTCCTCGCAGGTCGGTCTCTCGAACCCCGAGCTTGCGCCACGCTGGGACCGGGCAAGGCGTATGGACGCGGTTCTCCGCCTGCTGGGCGGGCTGGAGTTGAGGGAGCTTATCTCCCACCACTTCCCTTTCGAAGAAGCCCCTGAGGCATACACGCTCCTCGACGAGAGACCAGGGGAGGCGCTGCAGGTGATCTTTACCTACGAGGGAATCCGAGGAGGCCGGGATGTATGAGATCTACGTCGCAGCGAGGTTCGAGGCCGCCCACAGGCTCGTCGGGGACTTCGGGCCCGCGACCAGGACGCACGGACACACCTACAGGATGGAGGTGATCCTGCGCGGCCAGCATCTCAGAGACGACGGCACGCTCTACGATATCGGCAAGCTGGGCCAGGCCGTGGAGAAACTGGCCGGCTCCATGCACTACAGGGACCTTAACGAGGTCCCCGGCCTCACGGAGGTCAACACGACGGCCGAGGCGGTGGCCGCCTACTGTTGGGAGAAGCTGGCGCGACCCCTCCGCGGCGAGGGGCTCGACTCGCTTACGGTACGCATCTGGGAGTCCCCGGACGCCTACGCAGCCCGCGAAGATTCGCTGGCTTGACGGAATCCTCGTGCGCGTCGCTTTCATTACGGTGGGGGACACGGGCCGCAGGACCGGCGGCTACCTGTACAACGGGCGTGTGATCTCCGGCCTGCGACGGAGAGGTCTGGAGATCGAAGAGGTCGTGGCCGGCGGGGCCCCGGCCGATGAGCAACGAACATGCGCCCCACGACTCGGCTCCACGTTCGACCCTCTAGAGTTCGACACCATAGTAGTCGACGCCCTTGCCCGCATCGTAGTCGCCCCGCACCTGGACAGCTGGCAGGCCTTCCGGCCCGTTGTGGCGCTGGTCCACGAACTGCCGAGCGTCGCCGGCGGCGGGTCAGGGCCCGAGACCGTAGCCCGCGAGCGGGACTACGAAGAACCCCTCCTGTGCGCGGACGGGCTCGTCGCAGTGAGCGACCACGGAAAGAACGTACTTCGGAACCGGGGTGCATCTCCCCGACGTATCCACGTCGTGCCCCCGGGCTTCGACGGAATTCCTGTTGGCCATGGATCTCCCGATCACAGAGGCGGTCCCGTGCGCGCGCTCTGCGTCGCGCAGTGGATACCGCGCAAGGGGATACTGACCCTTGTCGAAGCGTGGACGATGCGGGAGCGTAGGGGCGCGGTGCTCGAGCTGATCGGGGAGACGAACGTTGACCCCGACTACACCGCCCGTGTCAGGGTCGCCATCGACGCCGCACCGCGGGCCTCCATCGTCGAATCCGGATGCGTGGACGAGTCATCGCTCGGTGCCTCCTACGCGGCGGCCGACCTCTTCGTCTTGCCCTCGCGCTACGAGGGATACGGGATCGTCTACGCCGAGGCCCTCGCCTTCGGACTGCCGATAATAGCCTGTGACGCGGGGCCGGTACCTGACCTTGTGGGTAGGGAGGCCGCTCTCCTGATTCGACCGGATGACAGGGACGATCTCTCGGCGGCCCTGGACCGCCTGATCGGGGATTCCGAACTCAGGGTCAGGATGACTGTCGCCGCGAGCCGGCGCGCCTTCCGTCTGCCGCGCTGGGAAGACACTGTCGCCGGCTTCGAGCAGGTTCTGAGGACAGTCGCAGGAGCCAGGAGAACGGGGCCGATGTAGAATCTCCCCGTGAACCGCAGGGACCTCCGAGAGCAGAACCGGGCGTCGTGGAACGCCGTTGTCGGTGCCCATGACAGCCATCGCGGGGATCTCTCGCGGTTCCTCAAGGAGGGCGGTAGTACGCTTTTCCAGGAGGAGCGAGATCTTCTCGGTGGACTCGAAGAAAGATCCCTCGTCCACCTCCAGTGCAACGCAGGGGGCGACTCGATAAGCCTGGCGAGACTCGGCGCGACGGTAACGGGCGTGGATATAAGCGACGAAGCCGTCTCCTCTGCCCGGGATCTCGCGGAGAGAACCAGCATAAGGGCCACCTTCGAGCGCGCCGATGTGTACGACTGGCTGGAGGAGGCGTCGCGCGAAGGCAGGCGCTTCGACGTCGCCTTCGCCTCCTACGGCGTCATCTGCTGGCTGCCCGATCTCAGAGGCTGGGCCGGGGGCATCGCCGGCATCCTGAACCCCGGCGGGCGCTTCGTGCTGGTGGACTTCCATCCCGCGGCCGATATCTTCGACAAAGACTGGAACCACGTACACGACTATCCTTCCGGCGGAGAACCGCTACTCCTGGGTGAAGGCGTCGGCGACTACGTGGCCGCGTCAGGCGGAGGTCTCACCCCCGCCGGGTTCTTCGATGGGGTTCGAGATTTCGAGAACCCAGAAGGTTGTCATCTGTTTCGATGGGGATTCGGGGAAGTGGTTTCGGCACTGGCCGAAGCAGGACTGAGGATCACGGCTCTCGAAGAGTATCCTTACGCGAACGGGGAAAGGAAGTTCGCCAGTATGCGCGAGCTACAGGATAACCGAATGGTTCCGCCGGAACACGTCCCAAAGGTCCCCCTGATGTACGGCATCCGTGCCGAAAGAGATTAGCATTTCAGCCAGTCAGCAATTCAGCTTTATTGGGGAGCGGCTCGCTGCGGTGGCTAAAGCCCCGTTTCATACGGAGTCCGGCTGCGTGTGGGAGCCACGCTGGCCAAGGCGGCGTGCTGAGATGCTAACAAGCTGTCACGGCGAGAAGAAGAACGCGAGGGCGGCGATAACGTAGACGCCGCAAAGCATCGCGCCTTCGAGCCAGTTGGACTTGCCGTCGAGGGCGACGAAGCCTGTTACGACCACGGCGGCCCCGAGGGCGCCGAGTTCCAGGGGGGTGAAGATCAGGCGCAGCGGGCTGCCGAGGAAGGGGCCGAGGAAGACGAGGATGGGAGTGACTAGCAGGGCGACCTGGATAGAGGAACCGAGAGAGATGCCCATCGAGAAGTCCATATCGTTCTTGTAGGCGATCTGGACGCCCACGACGTGTTCGGCGATGTTGCCCACTATCGGGACGAGGATGACCCCGACGAAGAGCTCGGAGATCCCGTAGTCCTCGGTCAGGGGCTCTATTGCCCCGACGAACGCCTCAGAGACGAAGGCTACGGCCGCCGTCGCCACGAAAAGCAGCACCAGCGAAGCAGTTCTACCGAACGGGGCTTCTACCTCGCTCTGTGCACCGCCTCCTGGGCCGCTGAGGATGTAGATCAGGTAAAGGACGTAGAGCACGAACATTACAACGGCCACCTCGATGCTCAGGGTGGTCGGGCTCGGACCAGGGTTTGTAACCGCGAATATGGTCGGCAAAGAGAGCGCGGCGGCCACGATGCCCAGCATCGAGGCGTTGATACCGGCGATCTCGGACGAGAAGCTCTGGATGCCGTTCTTCAGGCCCCCGATGAGGAGGCTCGCCCCTAGCACGAGCAGTACGTTACCGATGATCGAACCGATGATCGAAGCCTTCACCACGGTCGTGAGTCCCGCAGAGAGGGCGAAGATGGTTATTATGAGCTCCGCGGCATTTCCGAAGGTGGCGTTGAGGATGCCGCCGATGCGCGGGCCCGAGTGATGGCCGAGGCTCTCGGTAGCCTGGCCGAGGACCCACGCCAGCCCGACCAGGGCCAGAGAGGTAGCGGCGAAGATCAGGAGCGTAGGGGCGTGCAAAAGCTCCGCGACCACCACGGACACCGTGAGCGCTGCCGTTGCTCCGTAGGCTATCTTGCCGAACAGTGCGGCTCCCTCCAGGGTCTCCGACAGATAAACATGCCGAGTATCTTATAAGATGAGCGGGTCGAACGTAACGACTTCTAGAGAGAGTAGCCTTTGATCGACTACCACCTGCACGTCATAGCCCACGGCGACCGTCCGATGACCGTCGAGAACATACTGAAGTACTGCGAAGTCGCTAGAGCGAGGGGCGTTAGCCAGATGGGCATCACCGAGCACGACCGCTACCTCGAAGAGATAGACCTCGCCGCATTTCAGGAGGCCCGCGAGCTCTCGCACGACGTGGAGCTGCGGCTCGGGATCGAGATAGACTTCGTACCTGGCTCCGAGGAGCGTATGGACAACGACACCACGGCCCTCCCCTACGATTACGTCATCGGCAGCGTACACAGGGTGGACAACGAGGAGGTGGACAGGGTCACTGACCAGAGCATCTACGACAAGTACGAGACCTATGACCTCTACGCGGCGTACTACGCGAATGTCCGGAAGGCCGTGCTCTCCGGGCGGTTCGAGATCCTCGGCCACCCCGACCTCATAAAGATCTTCCGCCATCTCCCGGAAAGGGACATCACACCGATCCTGGAGGAGACAGCCGACGCCGTCGCCGAGTCCGGCGTCGTCGTCGACGTGAACTCCGCGGGGCTCAGGAAGCCAATAGGCGAGGTCTATCCTGCCAGGGACTTCCTCCAGATGTTCCACGAGAGAGGCGTTCCTATCGTCCTCTCCTCTGATGCCCACGCCCCGGATCAGGTCGCAATGGGCTACGACACGAGCCTCGCGCTCGTACACGATGTAGGCTACCGCGAGGTCGCAACCTTCAGAAACCGCGAGCGGGGAACCCTCCCACTATGACCGAAGAAATCTTCCTGAAAGACTCCTACACAAAGGAGTTCGAAGCCCGCGTGGTAAAGCTGGAAGGCCGTGAGGTGAGACTGGAAAGGACCGCCTTTTATCCTGGTGGTGGAGGCCAACCGCCGGACAAGGGGTTCCTCGGCATCGGTCCCATCAGGGCGATGGTCGTGGACGCGAGGCGAGAGGGTGGAGAGGTAGTCCACGTCTTGGACAGACCCATCCCTGATACTGTGCGGGATCTGAAGGGTGAGCTGGATTGGGGGCGGCGGTTCGTCCACATGCGATACCACACGGCGTTGCACGTCCTATCGGGTGTGATCTGGCGCAACTTCGACGCCAGGGTCACCGGCGGCCAGATGCGCGCAGACCGCGCCAGGATGGACTTCTCCTTTCCCGGCGAGTGGACCGCCGATGTGGTCGGTGAGATCGAACGCCTGACGAACGAGGATCTCGCCGAAGAGCGTCCGGTAATGGTCTACGAGCTGGAACGCGAAAAAGCGCTCGCGAATCCCGAACTTATCCGTACCCAGGTCAACCTGGTGCCCGAGCGGGTGCGGCGTATTCGGATCGTGGAGATCCAGGGCCTCGACACGCAGGCCGACGGAGGGACCCACGTCGCCAACACGCGCGAAGTCGGGAGGATGGAGATCACGGGCCACAAGAGCAAGGGTCGCCAGAACAAACGGATAGAGTTCGTGCTCCGGTGAGAGTCTGGAAGATCGTTGTTGTCCTCGCCCTGCTTGCCGGCTGCGGTGGCACGCAGGCCGACCCTGATACACAATCCCAGAGAACCCCGCAGACTTCAGGCACCACCGCCGCAGGGAAGGGAGAGACGACCTCGGGACGATCGGGGCTCCGTACTCTGGTTATCGACGCTTCGGGAGGGAAGAGGGTCGAGGTGCGGGTCGAGATAGCCGACGGCCTCTTCGAGCAGGCGCGAGGCCTCATGTACAGGACGGCGCTGGGGGAGAACAGGGGCATGCTCTTCGTCTACCCTGAAGAGCGGGAGCTCTCTTTCTGGATGAAGAACACCAAGATACCGCTCTCTATTGCCTTCATCGACTCGGAGAGGCGTATCATCGACATCCAGGATATGAAGCCCCTTGACGATGAACCGCCCAGCTACGTCTCCGCCGAGCCCGCCCAGTACGCCCTGGAAGTAAACCAGGGATTCTTCGAGAGAAGGGGCGTGAAGGAAGGAGACCGAGTCGAGCTGCCGGAGTAGGCAGAAGCTGGATCATTCTTCCGGCTCTTCCAATTCGAGCAGGTTCGTCTCGATTACGGGCAGGTTCTCGTCTCTGGGGACGCGGAAGGTCTTGATCTCGCAGGGAGCGAAGTCTGCCTCGATCTCCCTGGCCCATCTGGGGAGCTGGATCTTGGCCCTGGTGGCCTTCTTGCAGGCCTCCCTGCAGCGGACGATTAGGTCGTCATCATCTTCGGCCCGCTTGAGGACCTCGGCGATCACGTTGTCCGGTTCTACGGAGAGGTATGAGACCTTCTTCGGCAGCGGCCCTTCGTGGTACGTCTCGATCACTACTATGGGACTCTGGTTGATCTCCGCGGCGTGCCTCACGGTCCCCGCCGCCTCCCAGCCGCCCGAGTGCGGCAGCAGCGCGTAGGTGAAACGCTGTATTCCCTGGTCGACGAACGAGTAGGATTCGTCGGGCTGTGGGACGAAGGGGTCGTGGTGGGCGTAGATCGGACTGCGCAGGACGGTCAGGCCGACCTCCTCGTCTCTTACGTCGAAGCCGTACTTCCCGTCGTTCAGGATGCTAAGACCGTAAGTCTCTCCCGTCTCCGGCATGATGCCGGAGAGGTCCAGCCAACCTTGCCCAGGCTGCTCAGCGCCGTCGACCTCGCGTTCGATGCTCCCGTAGGGGATCTCGAAGGTCGCCCTCAGGAGATCCAGGTTAACGGGGAACCTGAGCTTGAGCGCCTCGAACTGCTCCCGCCAGTCGACGGTAACTTCCACATCTACCCTGTCGAGGCCAGCGTATACGGTGAAGTCCTGCACCAGCCGCGACGACCCGTAGCGACTCTCCACCCTGAGAACAGCCTTGACGGGCCCTTGCTCGACCAGCCCGATCCTTTCGACGTAGAAAGCCCCGATCTCGTCACCGAAACGGACCACGCCGTGCGACCAGGTGTCGCTCTGGTCCTCGACGACCACGGGGCGGGCCGCTGGCCCTCCGAATACCTCAATCTGCTTCTTTTTATCGTAGAGGCTCGAGATAGAACCTGTGTCGGCATCCAGGCTCAGGCGGAAACGGTCGTTCTCGGCCGAGGAGCCGTCCGCCTGGAGCGGGGGATGGTCTTCCGTAGAGGTCCCTGGCGCGACCCGGTAGACCCTGTAACCCATGGCAGGCAGGCGGGCGACGAAGCTAAGGCGGTTCCTGCCGCGGGTGGCCGCGCGGGAGCGCACGGTTTGCAGCGGGACCAGGCGGTCCTCGTCGTCGAGCAAGACTTCTTCCCCTGTCAGGCTACCGAACTCCAGTTCCACGCCAGCCAGGCTCGGCCAGGAGTGCGGGTTGAAGATTACGATGGGTGTTGTGCCGTCCTGCTCTATGCCTATGCTCCACGAGATGGACTGGACCGCGTAGTTGAGGTTGCGTCCGGCGATAGACATCGCTTCCCCGAAGCCGTCCCGCGCGTCTTCGTAGGCCGCTTCGAGGCTCGTGCCGGCGAGGATGTCGTGGAACTGGTTGAAGAGCACGGCTTTCCAGGCCAGCTCGAAGTCCTCAGGGTACTTCTGGCCCGTGACTCTCTGGGCGATGGCGCAGAATTTCTCAGCGGAGATCAGGGCGTTCTCGGCCCTGCGATTGAGGCGTTTGACGCCTGAGTGCGCTGAGTAGCAGCCGACGGCGTGGTGCTGCAGCTCGTCGTGGACGGTCGGGAAAGTCAGTCCGCTCGCCGACATTCGCCCGAAAAACCCGTCGGGGGTGCCGAAGATCAACTCGGGAAGCTCGGGGTCAGCGTTCAGCCGAAGGATGCTCTCGATGTTCTCCCTGGTAGGCCCTCCGAGTATTCCAGGCTCGAGCGGATGTTCGCCTATCGCGAAGGCTCCACCATTCTCCTCCCCATAGAGCTTGCTCACGAACCCGACACCACCACCCAGGATCACAGTCCCCTCATCAGGGGCGATCACCACACGCTTTCCGACCAACATTCGCGAAGTTCCTCCTCATTCCTGTTCTACACATAACATCGAGTCCCCATGCTGTATATCTGGTCATTTACCTTAACGGCTGCGCCTTCATCAGCCCCTCGACCGTGAGGGTGGCGGCCGGCACGCAGCCGCGCACGAACCCGAAGAACGGGCCGAAGTCCCGCGTGGCCGGGAAGCCGGTCACGAACAGGCCGGGTAGGCTGGTCTGGAAGTAATCGTCCAGGACCGGGAAGCCGTCTGCGAGCTCCATGTCTTCCACTACCCCCGAGAGGTAGGGGACCTTGTTCATGTCGGGCTTGTAGCCGGTCGCGAGCACGATGTGGTCCACCACGAGGCTCTCACCGGTCGAGAGACGGACGTGTATTTCGCCAGCTTCTTCCCGGCATTCCTCGACCGAGCCGCCCGCTCCGGAGGGTCGCCTCGAAACGGCCGTTGGTCTTGACGAGGTCCTCCACCAGGTCTGGTTCCACCGCCACGCCCGCCCGCTCGCGGAACCAGTCGGCGTACTCCAGGAACAGCGAGATCGGGATGGGGGCCACGTCCGCGGGATCTACGCCGCGTTCCGCGAGGAAGGCCATCATCGTGTGCTCTCCAGCAACGTCCATGTGCCAGTCGGGGCCGGAGCGCAGCATCATTTTCGCGGGCATGTTCTCCCGCCAGAAGCTCATCGGCTCGCCGAGCACGAGCGTCTCTATACCCTGGCGCCGCGCGTGGGCGGCGGTGGCGAGGCCGTAGGGCCCGCCCCGATCACCAGCAACTCCGTGCGCTCGATCTCTGTCATCATTCGTCTCCTCGTTAGCTCGCCTGTCTCGCGCCATCCTCCGGCCGGAGGCTACGACTTAGCCCCGCCACGCGCACTTCACGGAGAATTCTAGACAGCGGAGAGACATCGGCGCATCCCCCAAATGGGCGAAAATGGTGAAAAAGGCAGCCCTTTAGCCACTGGAGGAGCTATTCGTGAGCGCTGTCGTCGAGCGCCTGGGCGACTGAGAAGGGATCGGAGGCGACCACGGAGGCGGCGTAGAGTTCCATCGCCCCCATGTCCGAGGTACGGTTCGCCGGATCTCCGCGGTCAACGATGTAGACGACCGTAGGGAAATCAGACCAGTCCTCCTGCGCGGGACCGAGCGGGGGCATGTAGAACGCGACGTTGAAGGCGCGGACGCCGAGGTTACCAACGTAGCCCCGGAGGAGGGCGCCCACCGCGCGGCTCAGGGATTCGTCACCGGGTTCGCTCCCGAGCACGACCAGCTCCTTCTCTTTGATGGGGGTGAGGCTCGCGAACGCGCGGACGCCCTCCAACGGAATGTCGAGGCCGAGAGAAGCGTGGACGTGGGTGAGATCTGCGAAATAATCAGAGCCATGTTCTCGTTTGTAGGCCGAAGCGTTGCGGCGGAGGCTTTCGACCTTCGGGTAGTGGGAGCCTCGGGTTGCAGTAACCTGTGCGTGGCCGTGGATGATGGAGCCGCCGGCCCGCCACAGGCAGTTCCACATCAGGAAGGGGTAGCGAGCCTCAGGGTCGGCTTCGAGGGCCTTGCGGCCCCACTCCAGGCCGACGGAGACGTAGCCAGCGACCTTCTCGGGCGTGAGGTGGAGGGGGTTATGATCGTCGAAGACGATGACGCCGTGGAAGCCGTCGTACTTGGCGACGTTCGAGGCCGTAATCGCGTGCTCGTCCTCGACGCGGCCGAAGACATCCGCAGGGGTGCCTTCTTTCGGGTTGCAGAAAGGATCGCCTTCGGTCGCTGCTATCTCGCGGTCGAGGTCGAGGCTGACGCCGGTGTCGAGCGGGCGGGAGGCACGCAACTCGTTGAAGAGCGTGCCTTCGAGAGTGATGCGGTTCGTGACCTTCACGATGCGCTGGGTGGTGACGTTGTCCACCGAGCCGAAGGACTTCTCGATCCAGGCGCGCATGGACTCCGGCGGGTCGAGGCGTCCCGTCGTCGTGGAGATGTCGAAGATGCGGTTTGCGAGGGCGCGGTCTTCCGGGGAGAGGTCGGAGATCAGGGCCGGAAGATTCGTAATCTTGCGCTCCGTCGTCATCCGCTAGGTGGTCCGCTGTCCGGCTGACTCCAGGCCGGCGTACAGGTTCTCGCGGTCGATCATCCGCTCCACGTGACCATCGACTCTCCGAGATACCGCCTGAAGGTCGACGCATTGCTCAGCGTGTCGGTCTTCTCGACGGAGATGAAGTCGATGACCATCTCCGCGATGGTCAGCACGTCGAGGGGGTCCGTCTCTGGCGCCATAGCCATCCAGTCTAGTTAACCTTCCGGTCCCGCGCCCACCCTCACGATCAGGACAGTACATGACCGCCGAGATGGTCAGAAGCTCGACCTTCCCCCCAGCGACACGCAAAGGCGCCGGCCTCCACGAATCGCACATCCGCCCACAAGCGATCGGCATTCAGAACAAAAAGCTGAAATGCTGACTAGCGTGGGTTGCAGATACCTTCGCGCCTCAACGCCTCGCGCAGGGCGCCGAGCATGCGAGTGAGCTCCCTCCGGTCTTCCTCGTCCAACTCCGCGAACAGCTCGGCCACGGCGGCGCGGTGTTCGTCGTAGATACCGTCCATGGTCCGCTCGCCCCTCCCGGTCATCTCTATGACGGTGGCCCGCCTGTCTGTGGGGTGGGGTTTCCGCCTGACCAACCCTTCTTCTTCCAACGCGTCGACCAACGCCGTTATGTTGCGCCTGGTAACACCGAGCTCGTCGCTTATGCTGCTCATGATCTGGGGCCCGTTGCAATGCAGAGCCCCGAGCAACCGCATCCTGGCGTACGTCATCCCCCCATCCTGCAATCGCGACCTTACCCACTTCAGGTACAACGGCCCGAAAGCGGCGAACTCGTCCACGAGCCGCAGTGACGATTCTTCAGCAACCGATTCTCGACTCACCACACCTACGACCCGCCTCGCACACATTCCATCTCATCAACTCCTCCCTTACATCTTACTGTTGACGTATATTGTTGTCAATGTTAATGTGTATATGTACACGATATAGGAAGCCTGGATGATTGGCGATGAACCGTGTCGAGTCTGGCATGCGCCGGCGGGGCGTATTTGTGGAGCGTTTGCAAGAGGGAGGTTGGATCTTGAAGAGCATAGCTGTAGGAAGAGTCGATATTACCGCCCTGACGGATATTGAGGGTGCCTTTTTCAAGCTGGATCAGATCTTCCCCGGCGTCATGGAGGATCAGTGGGAGCCTTACTTGCACCGATACCCCTGGGCTTTCGCTGACCGCGAGACCTTGCGCGGGCGCGTGGGTTCTTACGTGTTGCGTTCCCCCGAGGGCACGGTTCTGGTAGACACGGGCGTCGGTCCGCAGGCCATGGGGGCCGGCGGCAAGCTGCTCGTGGAGCTCGAGAGAGCCGGAGTCCACCCCGAAGACGTCGACACAGTCTTCCTGACCCACCTGCACGGCGACCATCTCGGCTGGAGCGTGAAGCCGGACGGGGAGCCCGTCTTCCCTGAGGCCCGCTACGTTACGCAGGCCGCGGAGTGGGAGATCTCCGCGCCGTATCTCGGACGCGCCGTCGCTGGGCTCGACGCTCTTGGCGTCCTCGAGCTGCTCGATGGTGAGGAGCCGGTCGGCGAGGAGCTTACGGCCATACCGACCCCAGGTCACTCGCCAGGACACAGCAGCCTGCTCGTCGCCTCCGGCGGAGAGCAGGCTCTCGTCTCGGGCGACGCCATCGTGCACCCGGCGCAGGCGACCGAGCCTACATGGAACGTCCACTTCGACCTGGACAAGGAGCAGGCCGCCCGCACCCGCGAGATGCTACTGGCGTGGATGGAGGCCGACGACATCACCGTCGCGGCGGGCCACATCCCCGGTTCCGGCTTCGGACGCGTCGTGCGCGATGAGGAAGAACCGGGACGCCGCTACTGGTTGACGCTGGATACCGCGCAGGAAGCGGAGGAACTTTCCGGCATCGACGTGTTCAGGGGAGGTAGATCTTGAAGAGCAAGAGAGAAAGCACAGAATATCTGGGACAAGATGTTGGCAACGACCGCTCACCGATCACACCGGGGTCCTCGCGGGCCTCAGAGAACGAGGAATGGGCCTGGATGGTCGCCGAAGACCCTGCCTTCTATCTTTGGACCGGGAGAGCCGAGAACTCGGGCGCATAGCGCGTGGCTGCGCTCACGGAGCGTGGCTGCAATGGCGGTATAGACTCAGGGTAATGCGAGCTTTCTAGAGCAGGAGCGGTCTTGGATAATTCGAACGGCGGTATGGGAGGCAAGACGGTCCTCATCACGGGCGGCACCTCCGGTATCGGGAAGGCGACGGCGGTGGCACTGGCGGCGATG
>JBPCIR010000002.1:0-2584 GCA_051006095.1 Rubrobacter sp.
CGGAGACCCCGAGCTCCCTGGCTCTCGCCTTCAGTGCTCGCTCATGCTCGTCGCTGATATATAGTTGCTTCCTGACCACATATGCATCATATACATCAGAGGGTGCTATCGCAACCTCGCGTAGCGGTACCATTCCGGGAATCTTGTAAGATAAGAAAAGTAGCGAACAGTAGCAAGATGTGGCAAGTGACTGCCAGAAATGGCTTGGGAGGGTTGTGCGACAATAGGCTGGAGACGCAATCCGAGAAGGTAGGCGAGGTGCGACGATGAAGGTGAAGGTGACGAATGAAGGGTTGCTGATACCCAAAGAGGTGACCGAACGTCTCGGCTCTGACGAGTTCGAGGTCTTTGAGGAGCCTGGGCGGTTGTTGATCGTCGCGGAGCCAGCTTCGCCCGGAGATACCGAGGGTCATTCGGGACCGGGAGTGGAGGCGGTCGAGGACCCGATACTCGGGCTTGGTAGGAATCCGGTGCGTACCGGCGTACGGGACGGTTCGACGAACCACGACCGTTACCTCTACGACGCGGGTGAGTGATCTGGTCACGCCGGGGGCCGGGGTCTTCGTCGACACCGGCTACCTGATTGCCCTTGAGGACGGTGACGATGGCAACCACTCGCCCGCCCGTGAGCACCGGGAGGGGCTTCGAGAGATGCCGTCTCTGACGACCACCTCCTACATTGTGGACGAGGTGGTGACCTTCTTCAACGTCCGCGGTCAACACGGCAAGGCCGTCGAGCTGGGAGAGGCGCTGCTCTCCAGTCCCTCCGTGAGGATGGTCCACGTCGGGGAGGGCCTGCTCGGACGCGCTCTCGACCTCCTGCGGCGGAGGCCCGACAAGCGCTACTCCCTGACCGACTGCGTCTCCTTCGTCGTGATGCGCGAGCGCGGGATCGCAACAGCGTTCGCCTTCGATCGGCACTTCGAGCAGGAAGGATTCGTCAGAATGCCCCCCAGTCCTGCTCCCCAGGGATATAGTAACTCGGGCAGATAAAGCGGAAGGCGTAGGCGATCCTTCGCGCCTTTCTCAGGTCCTCCATCGTCTTCGCCCTCTCTACGGCCAGGTCGGGATCGAACAGTTCGGAGAAGTACTCCTGCGCGGCCTGCTTGCGCTCCTCCTGCGTGGCGAACTCGGTCCTTATCCCGGCCAGTTCGCCGGCATCCAGCCAGAAGCCAGCGCACCTCGGGCACTCGTCCACCAGGACCCCGCGTTTGACGCTGTGGAAGTGGCGCATCATGATCTCACCGTCCCTGGGACAGCGGATGCGCTTGTCCAGGTTCAGCCTGAGCTTGGGATCCCGCTCCACCTCCAAAAACTTCTCGCCCGCCGACTCGTGTACTTCGTCTACGCGCGCGAGCTCGAACCAGTCGAACCAGATCCCGCCGCAGCCCCCGGCACACACGTCAACCGTAACGCCCTCGGCCTCCATCGTGGTCATAGCGCTGGAGCACACAGGGCACTCGATGAGGCGGTCCTCGCTGGCATCCGGTAGTCGGGTGGTGTCCGTCTCTCTCGCCATCTCCGTCCTTTCCGGCCCTTCTTTTCCTGTTCACATTGTATCCACGCCACGGGTCTATGTTTTGGGGTGTGCAATCTGGGTATATGTGTGGTAAGAATATAGAGGCAATGATCTACTACCACGGAGGTATGCTAGTGCAGACCACCAGAAACATCGACAAGACCACGCGCACCGTCCGCGAGATGGCGGAGGTCCAGCGCGACTCCTACGAGGCTCTCGCAGAGAACCTCGCTGCCGCCCAGCGCCGGAGCATGGGGCTGGCCAACGATGGGCTTACGTTCATGAAGTTGCAGGAAGACAATGCCAGGGCGGCCCAGGAATGGTTCGCCAACGGCTTGAAGTTACTTCAGCTTCAGCAGCGCAACGCAGAGTTCGTGCAGGGCTGGACTGGCGACGCCGTAGAGGCGCTGCGCGAGCAGACCGAGCACAACGTGCGCACGGCCGAGGCCTTCACACGGAGCATAAGCAAGCAGCAAGAGAGCTTCGGGACGCTCACCCAGGCTTGGGCGGGGACCTACAGGGACTTCTTCTCCCCCTTCGCCTACTTCCAGGAGGGCCTTAGGACGACCCAGCAGGCCGCCCAGCAGAGCCTGGAGGCCACCGAGCAGGTAGCCAGGCAGGGGCTCAGGGTCGCCGAGGAGGCCACCGAGAAGACCGAGGAGGTCCTCAGGCAGACCGAGAAGGCGACCAAGAAGGCCGAGCTGAAGGCCGCCGTCTTCGGGGCGTTGAAGACCTCAAACTACGAGGATTTGACCGTCGACGAGATCTCCGAGCGGCTAGAGGGACTCTCCACCGAGGAGCTCGAGAAGGTCCGCAAGTTCGAGAAGAAGAACAAGAACCGCGAGACCCTCATCGAGCAGATCGACCGCAAGATCAAGGCCAACTCCTAAAGAGAGCCTCCTCCAAAGGAGCGCTGAGGGCCGGGGCTGAAGTCCCGGCCCTTTTTGATTAGCATTTCAGCACGCTCCGGCCTTTCAGGCCTCCGCTTGTCAGCATTTCAGGTTTCGCGGTCTGAGATGACTCTCAAAGAGTACGGGCTTCCTTGGTATTCTCTCAAGCGCACAA
>JBPCIR010000003.1:0-10164 GCA_051006095.1 Rubrobacter sp.
GGCGGGGCCGGCTACATCGGTAGCGTCGTCGCCTCCCAGCTCGTCGAAGCGGGCCACGAGACGGTCGTGTTCGACGACCTCTCCAAGGGGCACAGAGGGGCCGTCCCCGAAGGAGCGCGCCTGGTTCATGGAAACCTCATGGATGCCGGATTCACCAGCGAGACGCTCTCAGAAGGCTTTGACGGCGTGCTGCACTTCGCGGCGCTCTCCCTCGTCGGCGAGTCCGTTGAGCGGCCCGAGATCTACTACCGCAACAACATCTGCGGGACGCTAAACCTCCTGGAGGCGATGCGTGAGGCTGGTACCGGGCGGCTCGTGTTTTCATCCACGGCCGCCGTCTATGGTGAACCCGAGGAGGTGCCGATACAGGAGACGGCCCCGACCCTGCCGACGAACCCTTACGGGAGCTCCAAGCTCGCGGTAGACCGGCTCATCGGCGCCGTCTCCGAGGCCCGTGGGCTGGCAGCGACGAGCCTCCGCTACTTCAACGTGGCCGGCGCCGGCGGCCGGTTCGGGGAGGACCACCATCCGGAGACGCACCTGATCCCCCTCGTCCTCGAGGCCGCAGCTGAAGGCTCGTCAGTGAAGGTCTTCGGCACCGACTACCCGACGCGCGACGGCACAGCCGTACGCGACTACATCCACGTCGAGGACCTCGGCCGGGCCCATCTGCTGGCGCTGGAGGCGGCCGAACCAGGAGAGCACAGCGTCTACAACCTCGGCAATGGCGCCGGCTTCTCCGTCAGGGAGGTCGTCGAAGCCTCTCGCCGCGTCACGGGCAGGAGCATAGACGCCGTCGAGGCGCCGCGGCGGGCTGGAGACCCACCCGCGCTCGTGGCCTCGAGCGAGAAGATCCGGGCCGACCTCGGTTGGGAGCCCGAGAAGCCGGAGCTCGAGATCATGATCTCCGACGCCTGGGCCTGGATGCGGGCCAATCCCAAAGGCTACGGTTAGGAGCCTGCCGTGCGAGAGACGGAGCAGAGGGCGGCTAGATCGTACACAGAGCAGTTCGGTGAGGAACCCGATATCGTGGCGAGCGCCCCTGGCCGCGTCAACCTGATAGGGGAGCACACTGACTACAACGGCGGCTTCGTCCTCCCCTGCGCCATCGACCGCCGCATCGCCGTCGCCCTAGGGGCCGGCGGTAGAGGCGGGTTTGAAACCCGCCTCTACTCCGCCGACTTCGACGAGATGCGTCAGATCGGTGAGAAGGACTCTTCCTGGGCCGACTATCCACGCGGCGTCGCGTGGGCGATGGGGGAGGAGGGATATGAGATCAAGCCGTTCAGCGCCGCCGTCGCCGGGGACGTGCCCCTCGGCTCGGGACTCTCCTCGTCCGCGGCCATCGAGGCGGCCACGGCACTCGCCCTCGACGCGTTCTCCGGGCTCGGGGTCGGTCGCACCGACCTGGCCGTCATCTGCCAGCGGGCCGAGAACGACTACGTGGGGGTTGGCAGCGGCATAATGGACCAGTATGCCTCTCTGCTCTGCGAGGCCGGTGAGGCTCTGCTCCTCGACTGCCGTTCTCTGGAAGCGGTAAACGTCCCGCTCGACCTCCCATCTGCGGGCCTTGCACTGGTCGTCTGCGATACCCGTGTCGAGCGCGGCCTAGCCGATACTGGCTACAACGACAGGCGGGCCACTTGCGAGCGCGCGGCCCGTATGCTGGGTATCGAGGAACTGCGCGACGCCACGGAAGGGGACCTGGATCTCCTCTCCGAAGCAGAGCTCAAACGCGCCAGGCACGTCATCTCCGAGAACGCCCGCGTCCTCGAAGCAGTCGAGGCGCTCGAAGATGAAGACTTCGAGGAGTTCGGGCGCCTGATGTACGCCTCGCACGCCTCGCTGCGTGACGACTACGAGGTCTCGACCCTCGAACTGGACACCTTCGTTAGAGCGGCGCAACAGCATGGCGCCACGGGCGCTCGTCTCACAGGCGCTGGTTTCGGCGGTTGCGCGATCGCCCTCGTGCCGCAGGGCGAGACCGAAGTATTCACAGACGCATGCGAGCAAGAATTCGCCGAACGCGCGTTCGAGAAGCCAGCATTCTACGAGTTCGTCCCCTCGGCTGGGGCGGAGCTTGCAGATTAGACCGATTTGCAGCAGTAGTATCGACCCACTGCGAGCGATCGGCGACGAGTGAAGAAAGCTGAAGTGCTGACGAGCGAAGGCGAAGCCGGAGCGTGCTGAAATGCTATACCGTTGGGAGGCGCTTGGATGAGCAAGGAGACCAGAGACCGCGGCTTGAGGGAACTGATGGACGCGCGCGGCGTCGGGGCGCTCCTCCTGAGCACCCCGGCGAACTTCGCTTGGTACACGGGCGGTGCTGACAACAGGGTGGACCACGGCGACCCCGTCGGCGTTGCCAGCGTCCTTCTCACCGGGGACGACGCCTACATCCTGACGAACAACATCGAAGCGCCAAGGATGCGCGAGGAACAGACACCGGAGATAGAGGTGGTCGAGCATCCCTGGCACGAAGAGTCCACCGAACTCCTGCGGGAGCTGACCGGCGATGCAAGCACGGGAACGGACTTTTCCTCCGAGTTCGGCCAGGATCTTTCGGCGGAGATCTCACCCCTGCGCTACGTCCTCGACGATGACTCAGTCGAGCGCTACCGGCGTCTGGGCCAAGACACGGCACTTGCGCTATCTGAGACCGCAGGCTCCCTATCACCGGACACGGATGAACTTGAGGCTGCGGCGGAGCTTTCGGCGGCGTGCCTCAGGCGCGACATGTACGTACCCGTCCTCCTTGCAGCCTCGGAGGAGCGGCTCGTGAGCTTCCGGCACCCGGTCCCGCACGGCGGGTCCCTGGGTAGACAGGCCATGCTCGTCGCCTGCGCCGAACGGGGCGGTCTCTTCGTGAGCCTTACGCGCATGGTCTACTTCGAAGAGCCAGACCCACACACTCTCAGGCGCCAGGAGGCCTGCGAGGAGGTCCTGCGTCGCATGAGGGAAGAGGCGACCCGGGCTGGAGGTACCCTTGCGCAGGCCTTCGAGGATTGCCGCCGCTTCTACGCCGAGGCCGGCTTCCCCGAAGGATGGAGGGATCACCACCAGGGGGGGATGGCAGGCTACGCTTCCCGGGAAGTCATCGCGACGCCAGGCACGCACCAGGAGATAAGAGAGCGCCAGGCTTTCGCCTGGAACCCTTCTCTAGTGGGTGCCAAGGCCGAGGAGACCTTCGTGCTTGGTGAGGACGGTCCCGAGATATTGACGCGCTTGTAACAAGTTTGTAAAGTTTTTGTTAAACAAGCGTCACAATCGTTTAGACGCTGCCTTCGTCGGGTACCCCAAGAGTGTAAATGATAGAAAGGAGCACCCCAGTGCCCAACGAGTTACAGGGCAAGAAGATAGCTATCCTCCTGGCCCCGGTAGGAACGGAGCAGGTCGAGTTCGAGCAGCCGAAGAAGGCCGTAGAGGACGCAGGCGCCACGGTAGACGTCGTGGGCATCCAGACAGGAGACGCACAGACCATGAACAGCGACGTCAACCCCGGTGACACATTCACGGTGGAGAAGACGTTCTCGGAGGTTTCAGCCGATGAGTACGACGGCCTGGTCGTGCCTGGCGGCACCGTAGGGGCTGATAACCTGCGTGGCAGCGACGAAGCCGTGAGCTTCGTGCATTCATTCTTCGAGCAGGCCAAGCCTGTCGGCGTGATCTGCCACGGTCCATGGACGCTCGTCGAGGCTGGTGTGGTCAGCGGTAGGACACTCACCTCGTTCCCAACCCTCCAGACGGACATCCGCAACGCGGGTGGCAATTGGGTAGACGAGGAGGTCGTCGTCGACCAGGGTCTCGTCACGAGCCGCAACCCCGACGACCTGCCGGCATTCTGCGACAAGATCGTCGAAGAGTTCGCCGAGGGCAAGCACGAGGACCAGAGAAGAAGCGCCTAGAGAGCGGTTCACCTGTAGGGGGCGGTTCGCGAACCGCCCACCTACGGACTGCGGCTACAGGCCTCAGGTCTCATACCAAGTCCGCTTGAACAGGGCCACATTCGGCAAACGGGTAGACCGAGGCCATCCTATTGCCGTCATTCCCGCGAAAGCGGGAATCCACTACACCAGACGCTTCGCGCCTCGACCAAGAAGCGAGTACCCGATTACGTATGACTTGTTTATCCACTGGCGAGCGGGGTAAAAAGCTCGCTTGGATAACCGCAATCGGCACAGGAGGCCAAATGCCGCAGCGCATCGATTCGAGTGTGGAAGTAGGGGCTCCGGTACAGAATGTCTACGATTACTGGAAGACCCTCGAAAACCTGCCGCAGTTCATGAAGAATGTCGAGGAGGTACGCCCGACGGGACCCGACACAACCCATTGGGTGATAAAAGGCCCGCTGGGCTACAGGGTCGAGTTCGATGCCAAGACCACCCAGAACAAGCCCAACGAGGCGATCGGCTGGAACTCCGAGAACGGTGACGTGCAGACTTCGGGCCAGGTACGCTTCATAGAGGTGGCGCCTGATCGCACACGCGTCGAGGTCCAGATGAACTACTGGGACACGCCGGGTGGTGCGATCGGAGAGGCCGCTTCGAGGGTGACATCGGGACCGAAAGCGAACCTGGAACAGGACCTCCGAAACTTCAGGGACATTATGGAGGGCACGGCCACCCCAGAGGAGATCCAACAGCGGCCTGCCGCCGCGGATGTCCACAGCGGTGCCATAGCTTTCCTGACCTCGGGCACCGGCCTTCTAGTCGTGGGCGGAGGCTTGCTCCTCTGGCTCCTGCTCCGCAGGCGCAGCTCCCGCGGCAAGTCCCGCATCATCTTCGAGTTCTAGAAGAACGGTTTGGGGGGGCCTGTGGGCCCCCCAAACCGCGGCTACAGGCATCAGGTATCAGCAGGGTTCACGGCGTTCCAGGCTCTTTTTACCCGCCAGCAAGGCACTGTGATCGGAGCCCTAAAGCGGGTTACGGAAGGGCCGATCTCTTGCAAACCATGGGGGTCAGCGGTCAGCTATTGGTTCTTGGCTGATCGCCAACCGCCCATAGCTAAATGCTGAAGCCTGTAACCTGATGCCTATAGCCTAACTTCCGAGCGGAACGTTACCGAAGATCAAGACCTGCCTACTCATGTCGAAGTAGAGCTTGTCCGTGAGACTAAAGAGCTCCACCAGCACGTCGGCGTCGTCGGCGTTGGGGCGGATGGCGTACTCCTCGGCGCCGTTGTCCAGGATGAGCTGGAACGAGAACTTGCCGGGTGCCCCGCGCTCCTGCTCGCTCCAGTTCGCATGTACGTCCGTGACTTGACGGACCATGATGTTCTGCTCGGTGTTCTGCTCAGCCACTGTGTTCCTCCTTCAGATGCTCTCTACGTTGGGAGCGTGTCATCCCAGGGGGATGTTGTTGGGGACGAGGACCTTGCGGTCGAGGTCGAAATAGACGGTCTTGGCCCGCTTGAAGAGCTCGACCGTAACCTTGGTGTCCTCGGCAGTAGGCTGCAGGACGTACTCCTCGGCGCCGTTGTCCAGGATGAGTTGCACCGTGAAAGCCCCGTGCTCGCCGCGACTATGTTCGGTCCACGAGATCTGCACGTCCGTGACCTGGCGCACCCTGATCGTCTGCTCGGTGTGCTGCTCTGCCACTTGATCTCCTTCCTTCCGCGCGATTGGCAACCTTGTCCGGTGCTTCTTGCCCGCAGGGGACGCGTTTAAACCCGCCGGCCGCTCACTCCCGCTTCGCACCCGATGCGAGGCCCATCTCCCGGGCGAAGTGATCGTCGTAGAGTCGCATTGCGTGTGTAACGGCCACTCTGGCCTCCTCAGGGTAGGAGAAGTCGCCCACGTCTACCCCCTTGCCTTCCAAGACCTTGTAGTCCTGCAAGAAGCGCCGGAGTTCTGCCAGCCTGTGCTCTGGGAGCTCGCTGTGATGCTCGTAGGAGCGGTACTCCGGGTCGTCGAGGTGGATGCAGATTATCTTCTCGTCATCCTCGCTTTCGTCGACCATGTGCATCATCCCGATCGGGCGCGCCCTCAGAATGCTAAGGGGCTGGACCGGCTCCTGCATCAAGACGAGCACGTCGAGCGGGTCGTGGTCGTCTCCCAGGGTCCGCAGGATAAAGCCGTAGTTGGCCGGGTAGATCACGGCCTAGTAAAGGATACGGTCGACCTTCAACAGCCCTGTCTCCTTGTCCAGCTCGTACTTCACCCTGGAGCCTTTGGGGATCTCGATCAGGGCCGTGAGCTCCTCCGGGGCTTCTTCACCGATCGGTACGTCGTGCCAGGGATGGGGCATCTTGGTGGCTCCTTCCGGAGGACATGATCTCAGGGTGTAGCAGGCGCCCGCGATTATACATTTGGCCCGGAATGCAATCGGTAACAGCGAGTCCGTTAGACAGGGATAGCGTTCGGACTGCCGGTGGAAGCGCCGAGTCCCTCCACACGTCATTCCCGCGAAAGCGGGAATCCAGTAATTGTAAGATGCTCGTGGGCGATGGCTGGCTTCGCCGTGCCGTTGGCGTTCATCCTGACTCGGTGTAAAACGGCTACTGGCGGAAGTCTTGCAGGATGGCCTCGTTGGCCTCGTCGTCGGGCGCCAATACCTGCGCGCCGTCGGACAGGTAGATCGGGTGTCCCTCTAACTCGGCGGTAGACATCTGGGCGTCTTTGCCGTTGAGCACGAGCGCCCGCGCGAGTGGTATCACCTGCATGACCCCGAGGTCCGTGTCGACGTTCTCGTTTGCGACCTTGATGGCCCCAGGTAGTTTGGTGACGGTGTTCCACCGGAGCGCCTGCCGGCGCAGCGCAGCCAGCAGCTTCTGCTGGTGATCTATCCTGTCGAGGTCAGCCCTAGGGGTGCCGCGGTAACGGGCGTACTTGAGCGCCTTGTATCCGTTGAGATGCTCCATGCCTTCACCCATGTTCCACTTCTCGGGGAATACCCCGGACCCGACGTCTACCCTTACCCCGCCGATCGCGTCTATGACCTGCTCGAAGCCCTCGAAGTCCACGATCACATGATTGTCTATCTCGACGCCCGTGAGGTCCTCCATCACAGCCCTGGCTTGGTCTATGCCGCCGTAGGCGTAGGCAGCGTTGATACGGTCTTTCTTCCCGGACTCCACCTCCACGTAGAGGTCGCGGGGGACGGAGAGCAGCTTTACCTCTCCCGTGGCGGGAATCACCCGGACGAGCATCATAGTATCTGAGCGGGTGGAGGAATCATTGGATGCGCTGGGCCTCCTGTCGACCCCAAGGACGAGCACGTCGAGCGGGTTGCCCGAAGCTTTCTCAGCGTCCTTGAGTGCTTCTTCTCTCGCCGCATCTTGCTTTGCTGCTTTGGCAGCCTCTCGTCTGGCTGCTTCTTGTCTTGCTTTTCTGGCTGCTTTACGGGTAGATCGGTCGCCGGTCTCGGTGGCCGGCTTCCTGCTGCGGGAAGCTGCCAGACGTTCCGTCGTCTTGGCCGTCTTCGCCTTGCTTGCGGAGCTCTCCGATTGGGTGCTATCAGACTCGAAGTACGCTGCTGCCTGCGCCCCGATACCGAAAAAGAGACAGGCCAGAACGACGACCGCAAAGAACCGTCGCCTGCGATACCGCGCCCGCCTCGACCGGCTGCGTTTCGAACGTGGTCGGCTTCTAGTCTTCTTCAAGGCCCCCGTCGTTACCCCTGCATGGCAAACAAATGCCATTGGTCGCAAGCCAACAAAACTTACCGGATTGTAAACATCTCTGACCGACGCGTCCATACCCGTACGAAGCAACCGCGGGCCTCTGGAGAATCACGATTCCGTATATGTACCATATGTTATGATGGATAGTGACCTACATACTATATACTATGACATATAGTTTATTATGATCCATGGCGAATCAATAGCGCGGCTGAAGCAAGCCCTACAAACTCACCGCCGTGCCCTCGAAGAGTTGGAGAGCGCCGTGCTAGCGTTCGAGGAGGCCGCCGACGGTAGTGTGCTGGACCGCCCTGGGAGCCGCGACTTCGAGTTGTTGTCCGTCCCGCAGGTCTGTGAGCATCTGGGTATGTGCAAGAGCTGGGTATACCGGCGAATACACAACCAGGAGATCCCCAGTGTAAGGCTGGGACGCAGTATAAAGATCAAGAGATCCGACCTAGAGCAGTATTTGGAGGAGCACCCCAACACACTCCCCGAGGGGACGGCGGTCCGGGTGAGGACGAACTCCTCGGAGGCAGGGGCAACGACACCGTCCGCGGCGGCGGCGACGCCGATATTATCGTGGGCAACCTGGGAGCTGATAGCCTCTTCGGCGATTCTGGAGACGACTACGTCGACGGGCGAGACGGTATCGAAGGTAACGACATCGTCTCCGGTGGCGACGGATTCGATGAGTGTTTTGCGGACTCATTCGACGAGTTCGGCCCTGGCTGCGAGCAGGAGATTATAGGCTACCCGCCCGTGTAACGTAACGACCTAGCTCAGGCTGGGCAAGAAGGACGAGAGGCCCCGGGGCATCACCCTGGGCCTCTCGCTTTGTATGCGTAGCTCACCGCGTTTGGAAGGGAATTCCTTAAGTACCGGAGGTCGGGCTCGAACCGACACGGGGCTTTCGCACCACCGGATTTAGAGTCCGAAGGGAATGCCGGTCGTGGTCCCGCGCTGGACCCCTATGTGCCCTATTTGGAAGGATTTCGCGATTTACTGCCTTCCCCGAACCTCCCTCGACCCTCCTCGACCCGCACGGGGTTGGCGTCAAAAGTGTCACCACCTGAGTTCCGTCTTGGATGCTCCAAAAGGCCGGTCTGTCATGGCCGGTGGATCCGTCGGCCCAGTTGGACGACAGCGCGGTCGGAGACTTCGGCCTTGTCGTGGCACCACCGCCTTAGCGAAGCCTCGCCGCTGCCATGCGATGCTTCCAATCGAGCGGCTTCGAAGGAAGTTCGACACCGTGCCGGTGAACGGCGCGCAGCTGATCAAGTTATCTCAGAAACGGTCGTCTACGAGAAGCGAAAGCACGAGCGGCGTATACCGGCTTCGGAGAAGACTACGTCCGCCTCAAAACCCTTCTCTAAAGCAACGTCCGAAATCTGGCGTTCCTTAAACGCTTGGTGTGAGTTAGGCGGTGAAGATTTGAGCGGAAGGTACCCACGCCTTAGAGTCGGCTTGCTGACCGATCCCGAAGGGAAAGGAACCGACCCGTGCTCGACGTGGACACCTTCCTCACCGCACTCTACGTCATCGTCGATGACTTCTGCCAGTCCCACCTCCCCCAACAGCGACGCCCCGGCCCCGAGTCCTCCCTTTCGGAGGGCGAGGTCATTGCCCTCTCTATCTTCGCCCGCTGGTCGAGATTCGCCAGCGAGCGAGACTTCTACCGCTACGCCGAGGGTCATCTCCGAGGCGCATTCCCCACCCTGCCCGACCGCTCTCAGTTCAACCGGCTCGTGCGCTTCCATGCGGACACCATCGAGAAGATAGCCTTGCATCTGGGGCAGATCGTAGAGGGCAACCAATTCCCCTATCAGGCCCTGGACGCCTCGGCGATGCCCATCCGGGATGCGAAGCGTCGTGGGAATGGCTGGCTTGCCGGATATGCCGACATCGGCTGGTCCAACAGCCTGGGCTGGTACGAGGGCTTCTCCCTTTTGACCGCCGTTGAGCCTTCTGGAGTGATCACTGGCTTTTGTTTCGGTGCCGCCTCCACAGCCGACCAGCCGCTGGCGGAGACGTTCTTCAACGTCAGGGCCAATCCGAACCCCAGACTCATCAGTGTGGGCTCGGCCTTCTCGGGAGCTTATGTAGCCGATAAAGGCTTCGAAGGCGCCGAAAACCATCGCCGCTGGCTCGACCACTACGGGGCGCAGGTAATCCATCCGCCCAAGCGCAACTCCAAGAAACCCTGGTCCAAGCGTCTTAGGAGGTGGGTTGCCGGGATACGTCAGATCGTCGAGACGGTTTTCGATAAGCTCTTCAACACCTTCGGCCTCTGGCGGGAGCGTCCCCATGAGATCCAGGGTCTGCGCGCCCGATTGGCGGCGAGGGTGGCGCTGCACAACTTCTGTATCTGGCTCAACGACCAGCTCGGCCGACCTCGGCTGAAGTTCGCTGATCTGATGGGATGGTGAGTTCACAATTCACACCAGGCGTTTACTGATCTCAGCACGACTATCTAAACCTCGAAGCCTGGCTGCCGGATACAGCCGAGGATGACATCGACCTTGTGCCTCAATCGCTCTTTGG
>JBPCIR010000004.1:0-5132 GCA_051006095.1 Rubrobacter sp.
GAAGCCGACCGCAGGATAAAGCGCAGCCCGTTCCTGATGCGCCGCTTTATCCGCAAGCGCATCGAGGACAGGGTGACTTCGAGGGGCCGTACCCACGTCACCGAAGCCGACGTAGACGAGAGCGCCAGCATGTACCGCCAATACCGGTTCAAATAGTCGTACACAGATGTGGGGGCGGTTCGCGAACCGCCCTTGCAACGTACCGCTCCAAAAAATATCCGGGCCGGAGAGCAGCTCTTAAAGCGAACGACTACCGACCCGGTCCGCGGACCACTAGGGTCCACAGATGGTTGTTGGCTATCTAGTCCACTGGACCCTTTCCTCCTAGTCGAGGTGCAACAACCAGGGTCATGGTACCATCTCTCACGAACCCCGCGCTACAACTTTCGGACCATTTCGTGCACCCCATACGAACGCGCCACCACATACGGTGGGGCCTACAATCGGCCGGCCTCGATGATGCGTCCGAGGAACTGGCGGGTGCGGGGGTGTTCGGGAGAGGTGAAGATACTCTCGGGCTGACCCTGTTCGAGGATTCGGCCTGCTTCGAGGAAGCATACGCGGTCTGCGATGTCGCGGGCGAAGCTCATCTCGTGGGTCGCGATTAGCATTGTCATCCCTTCACGCGCCAGCTCCCTGATGACGGCGAGTACCTCGGCGACCAGTTCGGGGTCGAGGGCGCTGGTGACCTCGTCGAGGAGCATGAGGTGAGGGCGCATCGCGAGCGCCCTCACTATGGCGACGCGTTGCTGCTGACCGCCCGAGAGCCTGTCGGGGTACTCGTCCCGCTTGTCCAGGAGCCCGAAACGTTCCAGGAGATCTCCGGCATTCTTCTCGGCCTCGGCGCGGCTTGCCCCTAAGGCTTCGCGGGGGGCGAGGGTGACGTTGCGCAGGACCGTCATGTGTGGAAAGAGGTTGAAAGACTGGTAGACGATGCCTATGCGGCGTCGGATGCGGTTCGCGTCGACGCTTTGGGCGGTGATCTCCTCCCCCTCTACGACGACCCTGCCTGAATCTATCGGCTCGACGAGGTTGACGCACTTGAGTAGCGTGGATTTGCCAGAGCCCGAGGCCCCGATCAGGCATACCACCTCGTGCGGCGCGACCTTCAGGTCTATCCCCTTCAGAACCTCGTTCTCCCCGAAGGATTTGTAGACGCCTTCGAGGAGTAGGGCTGGATGTTCGTTCATGCCAGGGCTCCTGCCTCTCGGCGGCGTTTGTCGCGGGCGACCAAGCGGTCCGTAAAGCGGGCGAGTGGGATGGTGATGAGGACGAAGAGGAGGGCAGCTACCACGTAGCTCGCGTAGTTGAACTCCGACGCGCCGTAGATCTGGGCCGCCCTCGCAGCCTCGATGGAGCCGAGCACGGAGACGAGCGCCGTATCTTTTTGCAACCCTATAAAGTCGTTGAGAAGTGGCGGTATGACGCGCCTTATAGCCTGTGGCAGGACTACGAACCTCAACGATTGCCAGCGCGTTAGTCCGAGAGAGCGGGCCGCCGCGTTCTGGCTCTCGTGCACGGACTCGATGCCGGCCCTGTAGACCTCGGCGACGTAGGCCGAGTAGACGAGTACGAGCGAGATCACACCGTATGCCACGTCGGGGAGGTAAGAGATGAAGCCGAGGTCGAGACCGGGCACGCCGAACCCGATCATGTACAGGACCAGGATCAAAGGTACCCCCCTGAAGAGGTCCGTGTAGGCCACCGCGACCAGCCTGAAAGGGAAGAAAACAGGTCCCGGTATCCCCCTGACCACGGCTATGACGAGGGCCAGGATCAGTATAAAGACTTCAGAGACCATGAAGATCTGCACGTTGAGCCAGAACGCACCCAAGACCGAAGGCAGGCCTACGGAGCCGACGAGAGATTGCCAGAGGTGCGAAGGGTCGAAAAACCGCTCGGCCACGATCCCGCTCCCCGGCGCGAGCACTACGACTACCGCGACGATCGCGAAGAAGAGCACGGTGCTCGCGCTCGACACGAGCACCCCCCGGTTCCCGAGGGCCCGCGAGCCCCGGCCCTCGGACGGTCCCGGGGCCGCGGGGCCTCCCTCCGTCACGCTACTTCTCTAGGGTGGGGACGTCCAGGAACTGCTGCAGATGCTTCTGCTCTAGCTCATCGAGGGACCCGTCGCGCTTCATCTCGCCGAGGACCTCGTTTACGCAGCCGACGAGCGGGTTGCCCTGCTCGAAGAGCATCCCGAACTGCTCGTTGCGCGGGTACTGTCCGACGACTGTCGAGCCATCTATCTCGAAGTCGCGCAGGTAGACCGTGGTCACCAGGTCGGTGACGATAGCGTCGATCTGGCCACTCTCCAGCGCGGACTTCGCGTCGTTGGTACTGTCGTAGACCTTGGGGTCCGCGGCCGGCTTTATCGTCTCGTTGACGAAATCGAGGTCGGTCGTGCCGACCTGGGCCCCTATGGTCAGATCCCTCAGGTCGGAGACGCTCTTCGCGCCGGCGGCGGGGGAATCTTTCATCACGAGCACGCCCTGGGCGTTGTCGAAGTAGCCGTCTGAGAAATCGACGGCCTGCTCGCGTTCTGGGGTTATGGTGATCTGGTTTATGTCGAAGTCGAAGTCTTTGTTGCCAGGGGCGTAGGACTTGTTGAAAGGCTCGACGGTCCACTTTAGCGGGAGGTCCATACGCTCTGCGATCTCACTCGCTACATCGCCCTCGTACCCCGAGTAGTTCTTGGGGTTTCCTTTGAACCACGGCGGATAGGCGGGCTTGTCCGTGGCGACCGTCAGCCCGCCTTTCTCGAAGAGCGGCGGATTGGCCAATTCGCACTTATCGGTAGGACCCGACTCTGCCGAGGGTCCGCCGCAGCCGGCGAGCAGCAGAACCGCAGAGAGGAGCCCGATCAGGATAATTCGCTCTCTCACGTGCCTCTCTCCGATCTACTCTCCAGACGAAAACCGATGGGCCGGTCCGGACCATCATATACCGGAGCAAGTATAGGATCGCCCGAGCAGCGTTGCAATCGACCCCTTGCCATCCGCCTGGGGTCTTCGCGCTGCGGATGCTGGTATCCTGGTTGCGTCGGGGCAGTTCGGGGAACACTCTAGCGAACTTGGTCGAAGGAGGAGAGTGAGAGATGAGCGAGTCAGAACAGCAGCGTAATGAAAGCCCGCTCCTGAGCGATCGCGGGGTCACGACAATCAGTAACACTGTAGTCACCTCTATAGCCGGCATGGCGGCGCAGGAGGTTGATGGCGTCCACATGGGCGGAGGCGCTTCGAGGACCGCCAGTGGGGTACTTGGGAGCCTGACGGGTTCGGAGGGCAAGACCAGCGGGATCTCCGTCGAGGTCGGAAGGACGGAGGTGGCCATAGACCTCAAGATGGGGATCGAGTACGACAAAAACATCCTCCAGACCGTCGAGGAAGTGCGGCGCAGGATCACGGACCGCATCCAGAACCTGACGGGACTCCGGATCAAGGAGCTGAACGCCACGATAACGGATATTACCTTCCCCGAGAAGGAAGAGAGACGACGCATCGGGCCGGGGAGCGCAACGAGGGAACGCGACGACGTCTCCGCGAGCGAGACGGCTACAGTCCCAGCGCAGCCGACGATACCCGGGAGCGAGCCAGATCCCGGAACCAGCGAGCGCGACACCACGCAGGTAGAGACGACCAGCCAGACTGAGACAGAGACTCCTCCCGAGGAAGAGGCCGGCGTGGAGCCCCGCCCAACCGAGGGAGACGAGACCGCAGAACCGGGTTCCGGCGACACGAGGACAGGGGAGCAGATCTCGGGCGAAGCGTCGGAAACGTCTGAAGAGCAGGAGCCACGTGTAGAGGCCGAAACATCCGAGCAGTCGGAAACGGATGCAGAGGCGCGGCGGAGGCGCCGAGCGGAGGAGCGCGCCAGGCGCCGCAGGCGCACCGAAGACAACTAGAACCTTCGTAGTGAGCGGGGTAGCCGCGCATCACTTGCGACCGGGCCTGAATCTCCCGTTCGGCGGGTACAAACCGCACGTGGAGTAGCCACGGGAGTTCCGGTGGTTGCTCTGCGGCTTCCTCGAAGAACTCTAGAGGAGCATGGATCGGACAACGCACTCTCCACAGATAACCCGGCTCTCCTGGGGCCGCCTCGAGACCGAGAGCGGTGTCTTCAAGGACGCCAGGCTCTACCCTGGGGGCGCTGAAGAGTGGGACTGGAACGAGACAGGTACAAGCCACGATCCCGGCATACAGCCGGCCGACGTGGAGAGATTGTTGGAGCGGGGCGTGACGGTTGTTATCCTCTCCAGAGGCTTCCACGAACGTCTCGGCGTCGCGCCCGAGACCCTCAGGATGCTGGAAGAGAGGGAAATCCCCGCGCACATCGCACAGACAGGAGAGGCTGCCCGCCTCTACGACGAGTTGCGTGAGACCGAGAAAGTAGGAGCGCTCATCCACTCGACCTGCTGATCATACCGAACGGTCACCCCGAAGGATGGTGCGAAGAGCTAATGAGCCGGGCAAGGAGAAGCTGTATGGTAGGAGTGCGGGTATGGGGCCAGGTTCCTTCTGGTGCGGGAAGCTTCGAGAACTCCCCGGATGATGTAGCATCCCGTGCCCACCCTGCAAGTGAACGCGCCGCGTCCCTATTGGCGCGGCCTCCAAGTCAAACAGGTTGGTAATAAATACAGCATTTGAGCGATGCGCCAGACCACTCTTTGTGATGCAATAGCAACCGAAGATACATTGGGCACAAGGTGGTAATGGGTGATGGAACCAGTAGTTCGAGTACTGAACGTGGTTTTCTGGATAGCTGCCGCGCTTCTTGTGGCATCGCTCCTTTTTCTTGCTGCACCGGTCGTCAACGCAATTCTAATGGTGGCTGTGGTGGTATGTTCCGGTGCGATAGCGTGGTATGAATTTCGGCTCAACCCGATGGCGGATACCGAACGTGGGGAGTGGACGGGTAGGCAACTGTTCTATGCCCTGGCTTTCACGATCACATTCTTCGTAGCCTTCCTTTACATTCTCACCGTCATCTTCTAGCTCGGCAGGATCGCGCGCTGGCGTCGATCGAAGGATAGCCCAGGAACAGCCCGTCTGACGCTGTGGGGCAACCCAAAGGATCGTGGATGTGCCGGGGTGCGTAATGTGCCATCATCGGTCTGTAGGACGCTTCGGACA
>JBPCIR010000005.1:0-6240 GCA_051006095.1 Rubrobacter sp.
CGCCGTTACAAAGCAGAAGACCCTGGCCGTCAAGGATCGTCAGGCCCGCGAACTCGCGAGCAGAGGCCAGCGGGAGGCCGCTATCGAGGTCGTCCAGCAGAAGCAGGAGGCCCAGACGAGCCTCGCCGATATCGAGATGCGTCTCGAAGAGGCCCGCAAGAACTCCCAGGAGTTGGAGCAGGCCTTCCGCGACCAGGAGCGCCGCTACAACAATGTGGTGCGCGAACGTGCAGCGCTGATGGAGGAGCACCAGCGCGCCCGCGCCCTCAGGACAGCCAACGAGGCCCGCTCAAACATCTCCCTCTCCGATTCCTCCCGCGACCTCGAGAGGGCGAGGCAGTCGATCCGCCAGTCCTCATACGAGGCCGAGGCCATCGGCGAGCTCGGAACCAGCGACACCGAGCGCCAGATAGCGGCGGCCGAGATCGACATAAAGCGGCTCGACGCCGAGCAGGAACTCGAGATGATGGAGGTCCAGATGGGCTTGCGCGAACCAGAACCGATCGAGGCCGCGCCGCACGAGGAGACAGTCGAGCCTCTGTCCGAAGAGACCGAAGAGGGCCCGCGTGGACAGTAGAAGGAACCTCCCGCGGCGGCTGATGGTGCGTCTCGCGCCTTTCGCTACTTTCGCAGGTCTCGGAACCTTTGCGGCCCTTGAAGCATCTTACGTCCTCGCTGGACTGCTAGGCATTGGGGCCTTCGCTACGGGCAGACGGCTCCTCGACAGGCGCGAGAACGCCCGCAAGGAGCTTCTGAGCCGGGTTCGGCAGAACAGGGGGGAGCTCGGCAGGGTGGCGAGGGAGGATCGCATCGCGGCGTCGCAGATGAAGCGGCTCGTGGCCCTGCAGGACGGTCTACTGGAGAGTTGGGAGCTTCTGCCCGATGAGTGCAGGCCGTTTCTGGGCGAAGATATCTTTACCATCGTCGGCGAGGTCGAGAGCGCCGCGCGGCTGGCGCGGCGGAGGGCGGCGCTGAGGAGGCATCTGGAGTGCGTGGACCGGCGTTCGATCTCCGGACGCATAAAGGAACTGCAGAGGGATCTCGCGCGTTTGGAGCCCGACTCGCCCATGCGGGCGCCGTTCGAGAGCGCGCTGCAGGGGCGCTGCGGAGAGCTCGCGGGCTACGACGACGTGCTCGGCGGCATCAGCATGATCAACGCCCAGCTAGAGAGTGCCGAGAGCCTGCTTGGTAATCTGCGCGGAGAACTACTGGCCCTTGACGGCAGCCTCGTCTCGGGGCCGCAAGATCCCGGCCTGGCGCGGCTCAAAGAGCGGATCGCTCTGTTCCGCCGCGGGCTCGATGAGGTGACGCGGCGCGTCGAGACCCTGCCCGCTACGGAAAGGATATCGGCGAGATGAACGAGGAACACAGCACGACGCGGCAGAGCTTTTTGTCCAGGGTGTTCGCGGGTAGCACCGAGGGCGAGGGAACCTCTATCTACTCCTCCGAGGAAGTCGGGGCCGGCACGCCGGGGACGGGCGAGGCGGAGGGCCTCTCAGCGCACGGATTCACCGTCGAGCGGGCCGCAGAGGTCATCAGGAACCTCCCGCCCGAGGTGCCGAGGCCGGCCGCCGTGCGCATCGTACGTGGGACCCTCGAGGCGGCGGGCATAGATATCGATGAGCTGGAGTCCTCGACGAGGGCCAGGGAGTCCAAGCTCAACTCTGAGATAGACCTCAGCGAGAACCGTATACAGCAGCTCAAGGACGAGACCGAAGAGGTGATACGGGGCCTGGAGGATAAGATCCGCAAGGCGCGCGAGGCCAGAAACTTCGGCGTCTCCGAGGAGGAGAGGAAGATCTCCTCCTCGGAGGCAGGCCTCGACAATATAGACCTGGTGCGCGATTTCTTCGGCCTGCCACAGGAGGACGCAGACGAGCAGCCCGCCGACCCCGCCGCGGGTGAAGAGACGCAGGTCATGGAGGGCGTGGAAGACGAGGAGGAAGACGAGACCCAGGTTCTCCGCCGCCCTGGCCCGCTCTCGGACTCCGAGGACTACCTGGAACCCGGGGATAAAAAGGAACAGTGAGCATCCCGCGCCGCCTGGGGCGCCTCGCCCAGGGTTTCGTCTCGAGCCTGCAGGAAGACGAGCGCTTCCGCGAAAGGCTACGTACCAGCCGCGAGCGTAGCGACGCCCTCAGAGGAGCTTTCGAGGCAGCCTGGAAAGGCGCCTCCGAGGAGTGGCGCAGGTCGGAGGAACGGCGAACCACGGAAGAGGCGGCCTCACAACGTACCTCGGCGTGGCGGTCTGCAACCACCACTTTCACCCCCAGAAAATACCCTGCAAACGTACTGGCCGCCTACAACAGGCTCGGCCTCGTCCCCGGCGCTTCCATGGAAGATGCGGACAGGAAACGCAGAGAGTTGGTCAAGCGCTTCCACCCGGATCGTTTCTCCGACCCCGAGAAGCGGGTCCGTGCCGAGCGCGTCACCGCGGAGATCAACGCCGCCCACGACACCATAGAACGCCACGTAGCGGTTTGAGGAAGGGCCCTTCCTCAAACCGCGCATTTCAGCCCGTCAGCACCTCAGCATTTCAGCTTCTTGCTGACTGACAAGCCGCGAGGCGGCGTGCTGACAGCTTATGACACCAGTTCGCCACGAACCACCAGGCGGTTCTCGAACGTCGGTATGGGGGTGCAGCCCTGGAGCGAGATGACGGTACTGCCCTCTACGGGATAGGTCGTCCAGAAGTCGTTGGGCTCGACGGTCATGAGATCGTAGACCCTGAACGTGTACCTCCTTCCGTCCTTGTCTTCGATGAAGATCTTATCGCCAGGTTCCATCTTGGAGAGTTTGTAGAAAACGTATGGCACCCTGGTCCGCGGGAAGCCGAGGGCGTGCCCCGCGATAAACGTGTTCGAACCCTCTATCCAGGGCAGCCCGCTGCCGTGCAGGCGTAGAATGCCCTCCCTGTCGAGCTCGGCCTGCCTGGATCCCGTCGGCACGGCTACGTCCTTCAGGCCAAGCTTCGGCACCGTGAGCTTAATGGCCGCCGATATGTTCCCCCCGCCCGAGGTGACCGCAGATGCTTTCTCGGGAGCCTCGAGCTTGGGAGAGTTCTCCCCGAGCAGCGTGCCTGTGTTCTCGACCTCGACCGTGCGGAGCTTCGCTGAGGCTGTCTCCTTCTCAGGCAGGATAGGAAAGACCAGGAGGCAAAGCAAGATCGCCAGCGAGACCAGCAAGACCGACGCTTTTGGAGTACCGATCACCCTTGGGGAGTATACCAAGTAGCACTGATTTGCCGTTAGAATGATGCGCGTGAGGATAGACGACCTGATTGAAGCGTTCGCGGCCCATCTCGCAGACGACCCTGGCACGAGTCCACGCACGGCCGAGTTCTACGTGGCCGACCTTCGCGAGTTCGCCCGTTTCCTCGCAGAGAGGGACGTAAGCATGGTCGAGGACGTGGGCGTCGGTGCCGTGATGGAGTTTCGTAACTATCTCCTCGAAGGCAACCGCAAGCGCTTTACCGTGTACCGCAAGGACGCCGCCGTGAGGAGGTTTCTGGATTGGGCCAGGACCGCCACCGACGCCGACATAGACTTCGACCCCATAGAACCGATGCACCAGCCGCTCGACCAGCAGATAGTCTTTCTGGAAGAAGATGAGGTGGACCAGCTTCTCTCCTTCCCCCTGAACACCCGCGACGACGCCCGCGACGCCGCGGTCATAAGGCTCATGCTCGACACGGGGGTGACGGTAAGCGAGATCCGTGCTCTCCTCGAGAGCGACGTCGAACTCGAAGCCGCCCAGATACACCTCGGCGGTCCAGGCTCCCACCTCGCCCCGCGCGTACGGCGCCTCTCCAGAGAGACGGTAGAAGCCGTACGGCGCTACCTCAGCACGCGCGAGGACGAGACACCGGAGCTGATCGTGGCCCGCGCCGCCCGTCCAGTCACGACCTCCAAGACGTTGCAAAACGCCATCTGGAAACGCTGCGACCAGGTCGGAATGTGGCGTGTCTCCCCTATGAACCTCCGCCACACCTTCGCCATAAGGTTGCTGCGCAGGGGTGCAAGCCTTGGCGAGCTCAAAGAAGCCCTCGGCGTCCGCGACACCTCTAACATAGGGGTGTACAACAAATTCGTTTGAACCTCGCGCGTCCCGTGTAACCGTCGGCGGCGGTCCTGTATCTAACGTAGTGGTGGAGACGACAACCATAATCCTACGTTGATGGACCGGAGATTAGATCACAGGAAGGTTTGCACTGGTCCGCAGAATGGCATATAAACAACATCACAAAGCACTTCTATTGGCGGGAGATACGAGGAATGGCATCCGAGGGTTCGAGTACGCAACAGGCGCAGCAGGGGGGACAGCCGCCTGAGTCTGAGCAAGACACCCGATATGAGCAGAATATGACGGAGCAGGAAAAGGCGGAAATGCGCCAGGAAATGGCGGAAGTAGAGGACAACGCCCCTGTTCGGAAGAACGATCCCCGTACCTCCGTCCAGAAAGCCGAAGAATACCGCTTCGCGAGCAACATACCCGGCGACCAGACGATACCGGAGAAAGAGTACGCGGACTACACGCTCGAGTACGACGAGCATGACGCCGTGATGAACGGCAAGATCCCGGACGTGCTGCTCGACGTGCCTGTGGTCAAGGTAGATGAGATCAACTTCGAGCTCAATGACCTGCGAGCCCAGGTCTCGTTGCACGCGAAGGTGCTCGACCTGGTAGAGCTCTCGGTCGGTGCAGACGTGTACCTCGGCAGGGTCAAGCTGGTCATAAAGGGCGTCGAAGCGCAGGCCCTCCTGAAGGTGCGCCTCGACAATGTCACGGCCATCCTCGACCGGGTCCTTACGACCATAGACCGTAACCCCCAGATCATCGAGAAGCTGGTCGAGAGCGTCGGCTCCGCGGTCGAGGACGTGGGCGAGGGCGCTGGCTCCGCCCTGGAAGATGTGGGCTCTGGAGCCGGTGAGCTGGTGGGCGACGGCCTCAACTCCGCCGTGGAGGATATCGGCTCCGGTGCAGGAGACCTGGTAGGCGAAGGGGCCAACCAGGCAGTCGCGGATATCGGCTCGGGTGCCGGCTCTGCCGTAGAAGACGTAGGCGAAGGCGCAGGTTCCGCAGTAGAAGACGTCGGGGAGGGAGCCGGTTCCGCAGTAGAAGACGTCGGTTCTGGCGCTGGATCCGCAGTCGAAGACGTTGGCGAAGGAGCCAGTTCGGCTGTAGAGGACGTCGGCTCCGGCGCGGGCTCCGCCGTCGAGGACGTCGGGGAGGGAGCCGGAGAAGCCGTTGAGAGCACCGGAGAGGCTGTAGAGGATGTCGGCTCCGGAGCGGGTGAGGCGGTCGAGAGTACGGGCGAAGCTGTGGAGGATGTGGGCTCAGGGGCCCAATCGGCGGTGGAAGATGTCGGTGAGGGCGCCGGTGAGGCTACCCAGCAAGTCGGCGAAGGGGCTGGACAGGCCGCGGGCGAAGTCGGACAAGGAGCCGGACAGGCTGCCGGAGAAGTCGGCGAAGGTGCTGGCCAGGCTGCCCAGGAAGCCGGCGAGGGAGCCGGGCAAGCCGCACAAGCGGCCGGAGAGGGTGCGGGACAGGCGGCTCAGGAGGCTGGCGAGGGCGCAGGCCAGGCCGCTGAGGGTGCGGGCGAGGCAGCCCAGGGAGTCGGAGATACGGCGGAACAGGCGGCCCAGGGCGCGGGCGACGCCGCCGGGAAGGCTACGGAACAGGCAGGCGAAGCGGCGCAGGGAGCCCAGGACGCCGTCGATCAGGGGACGGATCAGGCCGAGGGCGTGGTGGACCAGGCTGGTGGCACGTCGGAGCAGGCAACGGACGAGGCCGGTCAGGCCGCGCAAGGAGAAGCACAGGACACTGAGGGGCAGGCCGATCAAGATGGACCGGATGCGCAAGGAGGGCAAGACGCCACGGGGCAGCCTCAAGAGACCGCAGGAGAAGCCGCGGGCCAGACTACCGACGAAGCTGTAAGCGCCGACGGAGATCAGGCCCAACCTGACGGTGTGATCGCCGAGAACGCCAACGGAGAGCGCCGGACCATGCAGCGCACGGTCGACGAGTTGGGGGACATCATCGAGACCACCATGAACGAGAACGGCGAGATAGTGGGAGAAGCACTCGTCGGCAACGTCGGCAGTCTGTTGGCGGAGGAAGAGTACGTAGACGAAGAGGGCCGGGTCGTAAGCAGGGTGAGAGACGAGTCGGGGAATGCCTTCGAGCGCCTGGCCGACGACGAAGGTAACATGGTCGGTGCGAGAGCTGTTTGAGAAGCAA
>JBPCIR010000006.1:0-5174 GCA_051006095.1 Rubrobacter sp.
GTTCGCGAACCGCCCCTACAAGCTCACGCGCCTTCATGAGTCTGTTTCGGGGGCGTGTGGACCGGGCGCTGCTTGCGTCGGCGGGAAGCGGAACACAACGGGCTCTTCCCCGGCGTTGAATGCAAAGAATACGCTCTTGCCCCGATGGGTGTGGAGATCGGGTAACATCGGGGCCTGATGTCCCCGAGAAGAGAGCGACATGCACGCAAATCCTGATATTCGAGAGATAAGAGACCTGCTGCACCGGGCACGGACAGTGGCGGTCGTCGGGCTGTCGGACAGGCCCTACCGTACGAGCCACGCGATCGCAGGCGCACTGCAGGGCTTCGGCTTCGAGATCTTTCCCGTCAATCCAAACCTCAATGCTCCGGTCCTTGGTGAAGAGCCTTACGAATCGGTCGGAGACATCTCGACGCCTGTAGACATAGTGGACGTGTTCAGGCGCAGCGAGAAAGTCATGCCGGTTGCCGAGGACGCCGTGGCCGCCGGCGCGAAGGTGCTGTGGATGCAATCCGGCGTGATCAACGAAGAGGCGGCCGCCTATGCCGAGGATCACGGACTCACCGTCGTCATGGACCGCTGCATAAAGGTCGATTACGCGACTCTGGTGGGTGTCAGGTAACAGGTTTCAGGCACCAGGTCTTGGTCGGTGGGCGAGGTTCTAGCCTGACGGTTCGTCGGATTTGAGAAGTGCTGGAGATAGTCGGCCGCTGGTGATGTTCTTCTACGGTACTTTGAAGCGTGGTGAGCGCAACCACGATCGTTATTGTAATGGGTTTGTGCGCTTCGAGGAGGCGGCGGTGCGGGGCGATGTGTACGATCTTCCCCAGGGCTATCCCGCGCTGGTCGTCCCTGGAGAGTCCATTTACGCTTTGGGGACCGGCTATCCTACATGGGATGCGGAGGAGCAGTGGCGGCTCAGCCGTGGGCCGGTGCCACCGCTGGAGGGTCAGCGCGTCTTCGGTGAGATCTTCGCTTTCGACGATCCTGAGTCGCGCCTACCGGCCCTCGACCGCCTGGAAGGCTTCGATCCCACGGACGCGTCGAGCCACTACCGGCGGGTACTTCTCCCCGTCGAGACTAGCGAAGGCTCGAGCCTCCTGGCGTGGGCCTACGTGGTCGAGGAATCCTCGGGAACATACCTGCCGGAAGGCAGATGGCCAACCTAAGGGCGGTTCGCGAACCGCCCCTGCAAGCTCACCGCTCTAGCTGCGTGTATCAGGGGCTTCGTCTTCTTCGATGATCTCCTCGCGTATCACGCGGCGGCGAATCTTCGTGCGGCCGCCTTCCTGTATGGTCTCGGTCTCCTCGGTCTGGCGCGTGGTCGGCACCTCCCTGGTAGGCTCGTCAGCGGAGGATTCAGTGTCACTGATGAACGGACCACCTTCAGGGGTTTCTTCCGCACCCCCGTACTCGGGTATGTCTCTGGAACTCTCGCCTTCAGAAGTCGACCCCGCGCGTTCCCCGTACTCTGGTCCTCCGGAAGAACGGACGTCGTCTGCGGAATCGTCTAATGTCTCGCGGTCTTGCGCCTCGCGCTGCCTGTCCGCACCGCCTTCGCTCATGCCCGAGTATTGACCGTAGCCACCCTCGGATGTTCCCGGGGACTCGAGATTGAAGTGGCTGCGGATACGGTCCTCGTAATCGGGGGTGATGTCCTCGTCGTCGTCGAAGCTCGGGGCGTTTTTTACGTGATCCTTCGACTCCGAGACCTCTATGCTCCTCTCGGCCTCGTTCACGCGAGCGATGTCCATGGGGATCAGGGTGGACTTGAGGCCGAGGAACCCCATCTTGACGCCGATATATTCTTCGCGGTCAGTCTCGTCCACGAAGAGGTCATCGACCTTCCCGATCTTCTCTCCCTGGTTGTCGTAGACTTTGTAATCCTCGTACTTCTCCTCGAGTTCCCTCAACCTGTCTTCGCTCGCCATGTTCTCCTCCTAGATAAGCCAGTGGCTGTTAGTGATCTCGGTACCCGAGTCAGGGCCGCTGGTAAACATAGGCCTATGCCCGGAGAATAGTCTGGACAAGCGGCTTGCTAAACTACGGTGAAAGGTGATCTTTCGGGGAGGTGGGAGCGTGGTATCCAGGGAATCTCGGGGCGCAAGGATCCTCTCTATCGACGTTGGCTCTTCGTCGGTGAGGGCCGAACTCTACGACGGCTCTGGCGACGGCATAGACGGCACCGAGGTCAAGCTCGACTACGAGTTCGATTACACCCCGGACGGCGGCGCAGCGAAAGATGCCGACGAGTTGCTCGACCTCGTGGTCAGGGCCGTGGACGGTGCGCTCTCAAAGGCTGGTAACACGGAGATCTCCGGCGTCGCGATGAGTACCTTCTGGCACTCGGTCCTCGGTCTGGACCGGGAAGGGCGTCCCACGACCCCGATCCTGACCTGGGCCGACCGCCGCGCGGCAGAGTCCGTACCAGAGCTGCTTGCAAGACTCGACGAGAGGACGTACCACCGGCGCACGGGTTGCGTGCCCCACTCCAGCTACTGGCCCGCCAAGCTGCTGTGGTCGAACCGCGCGATGGCTGGGGCCTCCGAGAAGACGGAGATCTGGGTCTCCCCTGCCGACTACTTCTACGCCCACTTCTTCGGGGAACCGTACCAGGTGGGGACGTCGATGGCCTCAGGGACCGGCCTCTTCGACCAGAATCAACGGAATTGGGACCCTGAGACACTGGGGGCGCTGCCGGTCGAAGAGGCGCAACTCTCCGCCATCTCGGATGAGCCTCGAAAGGGATTGGCCGGGGAGTGGGCGAGGCGGTGGCCGGCCCTGCGGGAGGCGCCCTGGCTCCCCGCCGCAGGCGACGGCGCCTGCTCGAACGTCGGGAGCGGATGCACGGGTAGTGACCGGCTGGCGATTATGGTCGGCACGAGCGGTGCGATGCGGGTGCTCTGGAAAGCAGAGTCGGTCGAGATACCCGACGGTCCCTGGTGCTACAGGGCGGACGCAGAGCGCTACGTCATGGGCGGCGCGCTCTCCGACGGCGGAAACCTGATCGAATGGCTGCGCAACACGCTGCACCTCCCCGACCCGGAGGAGACCGAGAGACTTCTGTCCGACATGGAGCCGGACTCCCACGGGCTAACGTTCCTGCCGCTGCTCGCCGGGGAGCGTGGACCAGGATGGGCCGACATGGCGAACGGGACCGTGTCGGGACTCTCGATGAGCAGCAAGCCCGTCGAGATCGTGCGCGCCGCCATGGAGGCCGTTGCCTTCAGGTTCGCCATCATCGCGGAGATGCTCGAAACCGCTTCCCCTGGTGAGAAGGAAGTCGTCGCCAGCGGCGGTGGCCTCCTCCACTCGCCAACGTGGACCAGGATCATCGCCGACACGCTAGGCAGACCGGTCACACTCTCGGGTGTAAAGGAGGCTTCGAGCAGGGGCGCGGCCCTGATTGCTCTAGAAGCCCTCGGAGGGCCTGAGATCGAGGCCGCAGAAGCGCCGCTCGGCGAGACCTTCGAGCCTGACCCCGACCGCCACGAAATCTACATGAGGGCGCTCGAACGCCAGCGCCGGCTGTATGACGCCGTGCTAGGAGGCTCGTAGAGCCTCCAGCATGTCAGCGCTCGTCGATGGGCACGTAGTCTGTGTCGCGGGGGCCGGTGTAGATCTGGCGCGGACGGGCGATCTTGAGTTCGGGATCATCCATCATCTCCATCCACTGGGCCATCCAACCCGAGGTGCGTGGTATGGCGAACATGACGGTGAAGGCGTCAGTCGGTATCCCGAGGGCTTCGTATATGAGGCCTGAGTAGAAGTCGACGTTGGGGTAGAGCTTGCGGCTCGTGAAGTAGTCGTCGTCGAGCGCCCGTTTTTCGAGCTCGATGGCGATGTCGAGCAGCGGACTCTCCTTGTTCGTGGCCTCGAGCACCTCATCGACGTGGCTGCGGATGACCCTGGCCCGCGGGTCGTAGTTCTTGTACACCCTGTGTCCGAAGCCCATGAGACGCTCGTCGCCCTCCTTGACGCCTTCGAGGAAGTCGGGAATGTTCTCGACACTTCCTATGCGCTGGAGCATTCTGAGGACCGCGACGTTGGCCCCGCCGTGCAACGGGCCGTAGAGTCCGGCGCAGCCGGCTGCTATGGCAGAGAAAGGGTCGACCCTCGAAGACCCGACGACCCTTACGGCCGCTGCGGAACAGTTCTGCTCGTGGTCGGCGTGTAGTATGAAGAGCACGTCGAGCGCCTTCTCGAGGCGCGGGTCGGGCTCGTACTTGGGCTCGGCCATCTTGAAGAGCATCGACAGGAAGTTGCCCGCGTAAGAGAGGTCGTTGTCAGGGTAGACGTAGGGCAATCCGAGGCTGTGACGATAGGCAAAAGCGGCGAGGGTCGGCATCTTGGCGATCAGACGCACCGCAGCAACGTGGCGCTGGTACTCGTCGTCGATGTCCTGGGCCTCGGGGTAGAACGTCGAGAGGGCGCCGACGGAGGCCTGCAGCATCCCCATCGGGTTCGCGTCGTGCCGGAAGCCGTTCATGAAGTTCTTGATATTCTCGTGGACGTAGGTGTGGTGGGTTATCTCATATGTCCAACGATTCAGCTCGTCCTCAGTAGGAAGCCTGCCGTAGTTGAGTAGATAGGCCACCTCGAGGTAGGAAGAATGCTCGCAGAGCTGCTCGATGGGGATGCCCCGGTGCTCCAGGATCCCCTTCTCCCCATCTATGTAGGTGATGGCACTCCTGCAACTCGCCGTGTTGGAGTAACCAGGGTCGTAGGTCATAAGGCCGAAGTCGTCTTCGTCGACCTTGATCTGCCTGAAGTCCATGGCGCGGACCGTGCCGTCTTTGATCTCGACCTCGTAACTCTGGCCCGTCCGATTGTCCGTGACCGATAGACTCTCGGCCCCCGTGGCAGTCGTACCCCGGCCGTTCTCCGTGCTCTGCGACTCTTCGGTCAACCTGCGCCCCTTTCTCTTGCACGTACGTTCATTATATATGCTCGTGCCACATATGTGTCCACGCCCAAGCGCATCGTGAAGTATTGGTATTATCACGCACCGGGGAGTAAACGGAAAGTAACCGGCGCGAACTGGCCACGTCGGGGTCGAAACCTTCGTCTCGAGGAACGAAAAGAGCCGGAGCCTGAAAGCCCCGGCCCGAGCGTGAGATCAGGTTGATGTCTGCCCCTGGACTAATCCTCCAGCTGGAAGGTTACCTCAACGT
>JBPCIR010000007.1:0-6016 GCA_051006095.1 Rubrobacter sp.
GCAAGCGGGGCCCTGCTCGCACCGCTCCTGGGGCAGGCCGCGGGTCCCTTCGATTACCTGCACGAGTTCGCCCACGACGGGCGGCACCTGCTCGGCGTTCCCTGCCACTAGAGTCGCCCGTGGTCTCGGCCTACCTGCGCCGCGGCATGGTCGCCGGGCTGCTCGCCGGCCTCCTTGCCGGCGTCTTCTCCTTCTTCGTCGGCGAGCCCATCCTCGACCGGGCGATAGCGCTGGAGGAATCGGCCCATGTGCATGCTCATGGGGGCGGAGATCACGCGCACGGCGGAGGAGGTGGCGAAGAGAACTTCTCCCGCCCGACCCAGAAGGTCGGCCTGTTTTTCGCCACGGGGCTCTTCGGGGTGACGGTGGGCGGGGTGTTCGGTATCGTCTACGCCTTCTTCCGCGAACGTCTGGCCGCTGGCAGCGATCTCAAGCGCAGCATCTCACTGGCCGGCGCTATCTTCTTGGGAGCGTTCCTGATCCCCTTCCTCAAATATCCGGCCAACCCGCCGTCCGTCGGCGACCCTTCCACCATAAGGGAGCGCACGGCGGCCTACTTCACGCTCGTCGCCCTCTCGCTCCTGGCCACGCTCATCGCCTGGATATCCGCCAGGTCGCTCGAGGCCCGCGGTGTCGGCGCCTCGCGACGCCGCCTGACGGTCGGCGCTGGTCTGGTCGTCGTCGTTGGCGTGCTATTCTTCCTCTTGCCCGCCGCGCCATCCGCTGGTGGGTTCCCGTCAGGGACGCTGTGGGCTTTCAGGCTCTCATCGCTCGGTACCCAGGTGGCCTTCTGGGCCGGTCTCGGACTCCTCTTCGGGGTACTGTGCGAGCGTGCAAGGAAGGAGGGCGTGACGGCTTGAGCGGAGCTCTCCTCGTCGCAGGGACCCACTCCGATGCCGGGAAGAGCGTCGTCGTGGCCGGCATCTGCCGCTGGCTCGCGCGTGAGGGCGTGAGCGTCGCGCCGTTCAAGGCCCAAAACATGGCACTCAACTCCTTCGTGACCAGGGAGGGGGCGGAGATCGGACGCGCCCAGGCGGCCCAGGCCGCAGCCGCGATGGTCGAGCCCGAGGTGGCCATGAACCCGATCCTGCTCAAGCCATCGGCCGAACGGACCACGCAGGTCGTCGTGCGCGGCAAGCCCCGCGCGATGGCGAACGCCATGAGCTACGGCGGGATGAAGAAGGCACTGATGCCCATTGTGCTGGAGTCGCTCGAAGAGTTACGTCGGCGTTTCGACATTGTCGTCTGCGAAGGGGCTGGGAGCCCGGCGGAGATCAACCTGCGGGAGAACGACCTTGCGAACATGGGCCTCGCGCGCGCCGCGGACCTGCCGGTCCTCCTCGTCGGAGACATCGACCGCGGCGGTCTCTTCGCGAGCCTCTACGGGACGCTCGCGCTCCTCTCGGCGGAGGACCAGGCGCTCCTCGCCGGCTTCCTCGTCAACAAGTTCAGGGGGGATCCCGCGGTCCTTGCCCCCGGCCTTGAACGGATGACCTCTCTGACGGGCCGTCCCTTCCTCGGGACGCTGCCCTGGATCCCCGGTCTCGGCCTCGACGGGGAAGACTCCCTGGCCCTCGATGCTCCGCGCCCCATCAAGACTCCACTGGGCCGCGACGTGCTAAGAGTCGCCGTCGCACGCCTCGGTCGCATCAGCAACTTCACAGATTTCGACGCCCTCGCCCACGAGCCTGGCGTCTCCGTGCGCTTCACCGAATCGGCGGAAGAGATACTCGACGCCGACCTCGCCGTCCTCCCCGGAACGAAAGCGACGGTCGAGGACCTGAAACTACTCCGATCACGCGGCCTCGACCGCACGTTCGCCGATAGGGCAGAGCATGGCCTGCCCACACTCGGTATCTGCGGCGGTTACCAGATGCTCGGCGGGCGCATCGAAGACGGCGTGGAGAGCGCCGAGCCAGTAGCCGTAGGGCTCGGGCTCCTGCCCGTCGAGACTTTCTTCGAGGAGGAGAAGGTCCTGGGGCATCCTTCTGGACGGGCTTCCGGTTTCGGGGACGAGGAGGTATCGGGGTATGAGATCCACCACGGGAGAGTCATGCGAGTCGGAGGCAGCCCGCTCTTCAGGACCGGCGACGACACAGAAGGCTGCATCACAGGGGCTACGCTCGGTACCTCCTGGCACGGTATTCTGGAGTCAGACGGCTTCCGTCGTGCCCTGTTGCTATGGGTAGCCGGAGAACGCGGCCTCGACTGGAGCCCTGGTGGGGTATCCTTCGCCGCCGCCCGCGAGGCGCAACTGGAGAAGCTCGGGGATCTTGTAGCGGATCATGTGGACCGTGAAGCGTTGTTGAAGTTGATCTACTCGAGTACTCCCCGCAGCCTTCCTGTCGTCAGGCATCAGGCATCAGGAATCAGGCCCCGAGAGGGGAATGGCGACGGTTCGCTGACCGGGGCCGCAGAATCTCCAAATCGGCTCGCGGACGCACCAGCAAACCTGAAAGCTGAAACCTGATGCCTGATGCCTCGAAAACAGCGAAGCTGATTCTCGTCACGACCGCCGACACCGAGATCCTGGCCGCAGCCAGGGCCTCGGAACATATGCCCGAGGGTTTTCCGAAGCTCGTGTGCGCCAACCCTGCTGCGCTGGATGACCCTGCAGCGTTCTTCGAGAAGGAACTGCCCGGGGCCAGGGCCGTGCTGGTGCGGCTGCTCGGTGGACGGAGGGCATGGCCAGAGAGGCTCGAGGAGTTGCGTCGGCGTTGCGGGCGGCTGAGAGTTCCTCTGCTCGCCTTCGGTGGTGAGGCCGAACCGGACGCGGAGCTTGCGGCGTTGTCGACCGTGCCATCGGGGACCGTGCTCGAGGCTTTCGAGTATCTGCGTCACGGCGGCGTCCGCAATACGGAGAACCTGCTCCGTTTCGTGGCCGACACAGTCCTTATGGAAGGCTACGGCTTCGAGCCTGCGTCGGCGCTGCCCGAGGCCGGCGTCTACCACCCGCGGTTGTCTGAGGACTCTTCGGTCGATGAACTGGTCGCGCGGCATGACCCGGCGCGGCCAACGGTCGGTGTAGTCTTCTACCGCGCGCACTGGATGAGCGGGAACACAGCCTTCGTAGACGATCTCGTCGACGCACTGGAGGAGGCCGGGGCGGACACCCTGCCTGTGTACTGCTATTCGTTGCGAGCAGGTCCTGACGGGAGGGTAACTGCCCTGGAGATGCTGAAAAACAGAGTAGACTGTCTCGTCACCACCGTCCTCGCTGGTGGTGGGTCCAACGCGGCGGACGCCAGGAGATCCGGCGCCCCCGAGGGCTGGCTGGAGTGGGACGTCCCTGCCCTCGAAGGGCTCGGCGTACCCGCGATCCAGGGCATCTGCACGACTTCGACGCGCGAGGCCTGGCTCGCCTCCGACGCTGGTCTCTCCCCGCTGGATACGGCGTGGCAGGTGGCGATCCCCGAGTTCGACGGGCGCATTATCGGGGTCCCCTTCTCATTCAAGGAACGCCTGGGCGTTGACTCGCCCGTCGGCGCACCGCTAACCCTCTACAGAGCCGACCCCGAACGCACCGCCCGCCTCGCCGGCCTCGCGGTGCGCTTCGCCGGCCTCGGGCGCTCCCCGAACTCAGAGAAGAGAGTCGCCATCTTGCTCTCCAACTACCCGACCAAACACTCTCGGGTAGGGAACGCCGTGGGGCTGGATACCCCGGTGAGCGCCATCAGGTTGCTCGGCGCGCTGCGCCTGGCCGGCTACCCGGTAGAAGGCGCGCCTGAAGAAGGGGATGATCTCATCCATTCACTTATCGCCGCTGGGGGCCATGACCTGGAGTTCCTGACCGCGGACCAGCTCGGGGACGCCGCCGGACGTCTGGATGCGAGACGCTACGCAGAATGGTTCGGCAGGCTTCCCGAGGATCTGCGAAGCGGGGTCGAGGAGCACTGGGGACCACCGCCGGGTGATCTATACGTGGACGATGGAGACTTTGTGGTGGCTGGACTCTCGTTCGGGAACGTCTTTGTGGGCATCCAGCCGCCGCGGGGATTCGGGGAGAACCCGATCGCGATCTACCACGACCCCGACCTCCCGCCGACGCACCACTACCTCGCCGCTTACTGGTGGATGATCGAGGAGTTCGGTGCTGACGCGATTGTCCACCTCGGCAAGCACGGTACGCTGGAGTGGCTGCCCGGCAAATCTCTGGGCCTCTCGCCCTCGTGCACCCCCGATGCTGCCCTGCGCGACGTGCCTCTCTTCTATCCCTTCGTCGTCAACGACCCTGGCGAGGGGACTCAGGCCAAAAGGAGGGCGCACGCGACCGTGGTTGACCACCTGATCCCACCCATGACCCGCGCCGAGACTTACGACGAGCTGGCGAAGCTAGAGCAACTCCTCGACGAGTACTACCAGGTAGAGACGCTCGACCCTTCGAAGCTGCCAGCGATAAGGGTCAGGATCTGGGAGACCCTGCGCGAGGCTGAACTCCACCGCGACCTCGGCGTCGAGGAGCAGCCCGAGGAGTTCTCGGATTTCCTCACCCACGTCGACGGATACCTCTGTGAGATAAAGGATCTCCCCATCCGCGGAGGACTCCACATCCTCGGCGAGACGCCCGAGGGCGAGCCCCTGCGCCACCTCCTCGCCTCGATCCTGCGCCTCGGTGCCGGTGAGGTCCCCGGGTTGCGCCGCGCCGCCGGCGCCTCCTTCGGCCTCGACGAGAAGCTCCTTGCGGAGCACGGCGGTACGAAGGTCGAGGCCCCGCCAGGGCTCGCCGAACGCTTCCCCGGAACAGTGGTAACGGCCTCGGATCTCCTCGACAGGCTGGAGGAGGCGCAGCAGGCACTGCTTCTCGCACTGGAAGAGCGTGGCTGGGACGCGGACTCTGCAGCCGCGGTGTGCGAGGAGACGCTCGGTGTCGCCGACGCTGGCGTAGTGCTGTCGTTGCGCTTTGCGGCCGATGAGGTCGTTCCGCGCCTGATGCGTACGCCGGAGGAGATGGGGAACCTCCTCTCTGGCCTCGGGGGCGGATACGTGCCCGCGGGACCCTCGGGCTCTCCTACGCGGGGGCTGGTGAACGTGCTCCCGACGGGGCGCAACTTCTACTCCGTAGACCCGAAGGCGCTGCCTAGTGCCCTCTCGTGGGACGTTGGACAGGGGCTCGCGGACGGATTGCTGCGGCGCTATCTGGAAGAAGAGGGCCGCTATCCGGAGACGGTCGGCATCGTGGTGTGGGGGACGGCGGCCATGAGAACCCAGGGCGACGACATCTCGGAGATCCTGGCCCTGCTCGGGGTGCGGCCCGTGTGGAACGAGGAGTCGCGGCGGGTCGTCGGACTCGAGGTGATACCGCTCCAGGAGTTGGGGCGGCCTCGCGTGGACGTTACCGTCAGGATCAGTGGCTTCTTCAGGGACGCTTTTCCGAATCTGATCTCCCTCCTCGACGAGGCCTTCACCACCGTCGCCGGCCTCGAAGAGCTCGCGGAGATGAACTTCGTCAAGAAGCACACCGACCAGGAGAAGCGCCAGGGCGCCGACGAACGCCGCTCGACCACCCGCATCTTCGGTTCCAAGCCCGGCGCCTACGGGGCAGGCCTCTTGCCGCTCATGGACGCGCGCAACTGGCGGGACGACGCGGACCTCGCCGAGGTCTATGCCGTCTGGGGCGGATACGCCTACGGCAAGGGGCTCGACGGCGTCGAGGCGCGGGGGGCGATGGAGGACAACCTGCGGCGCACCGAGGTGGCGGTCAAGAACGTGGACAACCGCGAGCACGACCTCTTCGACTCGGACGACTACTTCCAGTATCACGGGGGCATGATCGCCGCCGTCCGCGCCCTCACCGGCCGCGACCCGAAGGCGTTTATCGGCGACTCCGCCGACCCGTCGAGGGTAAAGACGCGCAGCCTCTCCGAAGAGGCCAGGCGCGTCTTCCGCTCCCGCGTCGCGAACCCGAAGTGGATCGAGGCCATGCAACGCCACGGCTACAAGGGCGCCTTCGAGCTCTCCGCCACCGTTGACTACCTCTTCGGCTACGACGCCACCGCGAACGTCGTAGAAGACTGGA
>JBPCIR010000008.1:0-4985 GCA_051006095.1 Rubrobacter sp.
CGCGCGGCCTGCCGATCCTGCGCGGCCTGGATCTCCTCCCTGAGCTCGGCGTTGAGGGAATTCAGATAAGCCTCGGCCCGCGCTTCTGCCTTCTTGGCGCGCTCTTTCTGGGCGATAGCCCTCTCGACCGCATCGACCCTCTGCTCACGCTGGGTCTCGAGCCTGTCCCTGCGCGCCGCCAACTCGTTTCTGGCCTCGCGAACCTCCAGGAACTCGGTCCTCTCCCTGTCGAGCAGCCTTACCCAAAGATCCAGCCTCGAGGCGAACTCGGAGAAGTTGTCTACCCCGACGAGGACGTCCATGAAGGCCACGTTCCCGCTCTTGTAGACCTGCGCGGCACGCTCCTCCAGTCGCTCTTTGGCCTCGCCAAGCCGCCCTCTGGCAGCCCTGAGATCGTCCGTCGTCCTGGTGATCTGCCCGTTTAACTGGTTCATCTCGTAGAGCGCGTTGTTGTAGGATGCCTCCGCCGCGCTCGCCTCTATGCGAATCTCCATCAAACGATCCTGGGCCGCGACGACATCAGCCTTCTTCGCCCTGATGCTGCCATCGGGTGCGGCCCCGGCGGAGATGCCCGTTACGAAAACAAGCGCAATGGCAAGACCGAGAAACACGAACAAACTCGCCCTTCGAGGCATACGCCCAGGCTCCTTCCAGTAGCCTATGTGAACTCTGTAAGGGGACCTGCTAGAGAATCCCCCCTCCTAGGGCAGGCACTTTAGAAGAAGGCCTTACACCGCGCAATACACCACACCGTCGCCAGCGTTCCTCTCGATTTATGAAAGTGGCTTAAGTATGGGGGATCTGTGTTTCTCATACGAAATAAATAATTAACGAAACTTAATATTTGTAACGTGCCCGAAAAACCTCATAGGGTATACAGAGACTCGACGGCCACTACATATTGGACCATCTGAAAGATCGTCTGGCGTTGTGGGTAGGGTCTACTCGATCTGAGCGTGTCCTCGATCACGGGCCGTATCCGAGGTCTCTGAGGGCCAGGAAGGCCAGCCAGAAGCGTCGCTTGGCTGCGTCGTCGTCCAGGGCCGGCGTGAGGGCGGGGATGACGAGGCCTTTGGTGCCCCTCGTCCAGGGGAACCACACACCGGGTTCGGCTCCGGAGAAAGGTTGCCTGACGAGCGGGTAGTCGATGGCGTCGATATCGCTTGTGGCGCCGGCACCTATCGCAACGAGGACGTTGGGCTCGGTGGCAAGAATCTCCTGGGCGAGCAGCCCGGTCGACTCGTAGGTCACGTAGGCTTGCTGCAGCCCGACGGCCTGCAGGCTGAGTTTCAAGGCTTCCAGCGTGCGGGGGCCGAAGGGTTGCTCGAGCACGAGCACCACCCCTGAGGTGGGATCCCCGAGCGGGGCTGGATGTCCTTCGCCTTTCATACGGCTGGAGAGGCGGGAGACCTCGTACGCCGTCTTCTGCCTGTAGTCACCGGCCGCGTCGCGGGGTTTGGCCTCCCTACCCGCTGGTCGCACGGCTGACGTGGAGGATGCGCTGGGCCGTGGTCACGAGGGCGCCTGCCGCGAGTAGGCCTAGGCCGACCGTCGGCAGGCCGAAGATCGAGAACACCGAGAGGAGCACGATCCTCCCAGCGCGCTCCAGCAGTCCGACCTCGCAGTCTATGTCGAGGCCTTCGGCGCGGGCGCGGGCGTAAGAGGTAAGGAGCGAGAACGTCATGGCGGCACCGGCGAGCATAGCCTCGTAGGGGCGGGCCATGCTGGCGTAGAAGAAGATCAGGCCGACGAAGATCGCCGACTCCGAGAGCCGGTCCAGGGTCGAGTCGAGAAAGGCGCCGAAGGAGCTCATCCTGTTCGACTCGCGGGCGACGGCACCATCGAGCGCGTCGAAGAGCCCCCCAATGAGCATCACGACACCGGCGATCCTGGCGTATCCGAGGCCGAACAAGACGGCGGAGCAGAGCGCCAGGCTCCAGCCGATAACAGTGAGCGTGTCAGGCCGAACCCGCATGACGGAGAGCCACCTGACGAGCGGACGCAGGACGAGAAGGAGCGCCTCCTTCGAAGCCTCTCTGAAGGAGGGCTTCTGGGGTTCGCGGTGAGGGATAGTCATTGGTCGTCCTCCTTCCTGTCGTCGGGGCTGGGGCCGCCAACACTGGCGGCCGGGGAGGCCGCCTCTGACCCCTCCTCAGAGGGCTTGACAGGTGGTGTCCCCCAGCGTTCGAAGATCAGCGTCTCCCGCATGTAGCGCAGCGTCGCGGCGATGATGGCGACTATTGGAACGGCGAAGATCGCGCCGATCAGCCCGTAGAGCGCCGTCCCGGCCAGCGTGGCGAAGAGCACCCAGAGCGGATGTACTCCTACCGAGCCGCCCTGTATCCTCGGCACCAGTAGGTTGCCTTCGATCTGCTGGGCTACGAGAAAAAGGAAGGCGACCAGCAGGGCCTTGCCGAACCCGCCGCCGGGGACCAAGAGCGCGATAGCGACCGCAGGCACGGCCCCGAGAAAAGCTCCTATGACGGGAATGATCTCCGTCGCCGCCACCCAGGCCCCGACCGGAAGAGCATACTCCCCGACCGTGAAGTACATTATCATTGCTCCGAGGACGCCCATGATCGCGCAAAGCAGTAGCTGGCCTCTGAGGTATCTGATGAGAGTGTGCTCGACCGCGTAGAATAGCTCGAGGCTCTGGTCACGGACCGTCTCGGGAATCGTAGCGAGCAGACCACGGGTAATCTTCTCCCGCTCCAGCAGCAGGTACACGGAGACGATCACCATCAAGAGCAGGTTGAAGATGGTTCCGAAGACCCCGAACACCCCACCGATTACGCCCGTCGCGACGTTCGCGACCTGTTCCGCCGACGGCGCGTTTTGCTTCAGGAGTTGCAGGATTCGATCCTGGTCCAGCGCGGCCACGTACTGGCCGACGTAGGGAATGTTCTGGAGCCGATCGAGCTGACGGAAGACCTGGTCGACGAGATCTTGCGGGTTACGGACCACGATCTGTACCTGCCCGACCGAGGGGATGATTATCAGAAGCAACGTCACGACGACGACGATGATCAAGACGAGGAAAACCCCGATCACGGCTATGACCCTCGGTATCCCGAGTCTTTCGAGGCGACGCACGAGGGGATTGAGGGCGTAGGCGAGGACGCCGGCGGCCAGGAAGGTCAGCAGCACGCCGCTTATCTGCCGCACAAAGGACACCAGCAGCACGACTCCCACCGCGAGCACGATGTACTGGAGATATGTCGAGACGACCAGTTTTCTGGCTGACACAGGATCTCCGATCGGATCTCTACGATACGAAATATACCAGCCCCGCACGAGGTGGCGCGCGAGTTTACACTCCGCATCCCCCTCTGTATAATCCCCGCCCAGTATGAGAGGGGTAGACGCACAGAGGGCCCAACATCTTGGGGATCGGCGTGAAGCGCCGGGTCCTCGGCCGACCACCAGAAGGTCTACACGACCATACCGGGCGGGCGATCGCACCGGGAGCAACTTCATCGAACTGCGCGAGGCGAGAAAGGCGAAGAGGGGCGAAGTCTACAGGAGAAGGCGCTTTATGGCCGTTTCCCTGCTGGTGCTCGGCGCTGTCGCGCTGGTCTTCGCGGTGTTCGTCCAGACCAGGGCCTCGGATACGGCAGAGCGCGCGGTACCAATCGACCCGAACAACGCGGTTCCCGCCACGGTGCTGGCGGAGGCCGCCAGGGTCAGCGTCTCCACCCCGATCCGTCCTGCGAACCTCACCGGGCTCGGCTATCATCCCGAGGGCGAGAGCCTCGCCGCGATGCAACCGCGGGGCAAGAACCTCTCGGCCAACGTGTTTCTTGGTCTCCTCTCGAAGGGAGAGACACCGGAGAGGATCCACTACTACGTCATGGACGCCGCAGGAAGAGACGGGCCACAGACCGGCGCTATCGACGTCGGCGCGACCACGGGTACCACCGTCTACGCCCCTGTGACCGGCACGGTCACGGCGATCCGTCCCGACCCCATGGTTCAGAACGCGAACATCATAGAGATAAAACCCGACGCCAATCCGGACGTCCGCCTCAGCGTCGCCCTGGTGCGTAGCGACGGCGAAGCGGGCGTCAACGACTACGTGACGGCAGGTAAGACGGAACTGGGCACCGTGGCCGACTCTGCGGAGGTCCTTGACCCCCAGCTCTCCTCCTACACTACCGACGCTGGCAACCACGTCACCGTCTCGGTTTCCAAGACCGGCTAAAGCCGGTCTTGGAGCCATCAGCTGGTCAGCACGCTCAAGCCTTCGGCTTTCGCTTGTCAGCATGTCAGCTTTTTGTTTTTGCTGAAATGCTGACAAGCCGCGAAGCGGCGTGCTGACAAGCTGAAATGCTGATGTGCGTGTATCATACGAGCATCCATGTTCTTGAGCCTCTTCCAATCGAACGCGCCCGCCGCTGTGGCCTTCCTCCTCGGCCTGGTGATAGGTATAACGGTGCACGAGGCGTCCCACGCGACCTCGGCCTACCTCCTCGGCGACGACACAGCGTATCGCGACGGCAGGGTGACCTTGAACCCCGTCTCACACCTTGACCTGCTTGGCAGCCTGATGCTTCTCATGGCTGGATTTGGATGGGGTAGGCCAACCCCGGTAGTACCCTCCAAGCTAAGGGGCGGGGTGTTCGGGTCCGTGGCCGTCGCGCTCGCAGGACCAGTCTCGAACTTCCTGATCGTGGTCTTCTGCGCCGCCCTTTACTTGCTGCCCCCGTTCAGAGATCAGGCCGGCTACCTGTTCATACTCGTAGTCATGGTCGCCTTCACCAACGCACTGCTCTTCGTCTTCAACCTCATCCCTATCCCCCCGCTCGACGGTTCGAAGGTGATCTTCCCTTTCCTGCCCAGGTTCCTGGACGGCTTTGTTGCATTCATGAACCAGTACGGACCCATGATCTTGCTTGGCCTCATCCTGGTCTCGTTCCTGACGAACCTCCCCATCTTCGGCATCCTGCTCGCCCCAATACGACCCCTCCTGACCCTTCTCGGACTAC
>JBPCIR010000009.1:0-7851 GCA_051006095.1 Rubrobacter sp.
CCTCGGAAGATTTCCCTATCGGCGGCAGCAAGATAGTGCGCTCCTCCGACGACGACGCGGTTACCGTGGTCGCGTCGGGCATCACGGTCCACGAAGCCGTAAAGGCCGCAGACGAGTTGCAAGAGAGTGGCATTGCCGTCCGCATCATAGACGCCTACTCCATCAAGCCCATAGACGGCGAGACGCTGCGCGCGGCGGCAAGGGCAACAGGGGGTAACGTAGTCGCTGTCGAGGACCACTGGCCGGAAGGCGGCCTTGGCGAGGCCGTCCTCTCCGCGCTCTCCGAGGAAGCCGATCCCATCCGTTTCGACCACCTCGCAGTCGGGAACATGCCAGGCTCGGGCAAGTCAGAAGAGCTCATGGACGCGGCAGGCATTAGCGCGAACCACATAGCAGACGCCGTGCGCAAGCTGGCCAACGGCTAGGGCGAAGCACTAAGCGTATAGGAGGGGCGCCAGGCTAGCGTGCCTGGCGCCTTCTCTTTCCGCCACGCCACAGTGGTGTCTCCGGTGACAAGAGATCGGCCTCCCCGAACTATCCTTCAGCGAAAACAAGCTCAAATGCTCTAGTAGCGTTACGAGCCTCCCCGTCATACGAAAATCGTTGCGATACAATTATTGTGGCGGCATAATATCGTCGTGGCAGAGTCACGGGGAGATGAGGTCGTGTTCCGAACGACGATATCACTACTCGGCGCGCCGCGCATCGAGCATGACGGCGTGCCTGTCGAGGTCGACACGCGCAAGGCTACAGCCCTCGCCGCCTACCTGGCCGTCACGAAACAAAGCCACACCCGAGACGCGCTCGCCGGACTGCTCTGGCCCGAGTACAGCCAGAGTCGCGCCCGCGCCGCCCTGCGTCGAACCCTCTCTTCGTTGGGAAAGGCGCGCGCGGAGGGTTGGTTGCACGCCGACAGGGAGAACGTGGAACTTGCCAACGACGCCATCTGGGTTGATGTAACCCGCTTTCATGACCTTCTCGAGGCGTGCAAAGAGCACGGGCATCCTGAATCTGATGTGTGCCCCGAGTGCTTGACCCCGCTGACCGAGGCTGTAACGCTGTACCGCGACGATTTCATGGCCGGTTTCGGCCTGCGCGACAGCGTCGCCTTCGACGACTGGCAGTTTTTCCAGTCTGAGAGCCTGCGCAGGGAGCTTGCGGGTGCGCTGGAGAGACTCGCGCGTGGTCGCGGGGCACTCGGCGAGTGGGAGGCGGCGATCGTCCACGCCAGACGCTGGCTGGCCATGGACACACTGCACGAGCCGGCCCACAGGCTGCTCATGGCGCTCTTCGCCTGGTCCGACCAGCGTGCCGCCGCCCTGCGCCAGTACAGGGAGTGCGTCAGGGTCCTCGGCCAGGAGTTGAGCGTAGCCCCGCTCGAGGAGACGACCCTGCTCTACAGGGCCATCCAGGAGAATGATCTCCCACCACGACCGGCCCTCGCAGAGTATCGGTCGCCTGCCCGGCGAAAGGCGGAGGCTACTGCCGAGCCCCTCGTCGAAGAGTCGCGCGACGTACCCCGATCACCCGACAACCCGCTCGTGGGCCGAGATCCGGAGTGGGAGGCGATGCTCGGGTCGTACAGGTCGGTCGGAGATGGGGGCTACGTCGTTGTCGTCGAGGGGGAGGCTGGTATCGGCAAGACCAGGCTCGCCGAGGAGTTCGTGGCCGACGTCAGTGCCGCTGGCGCGACCGTAGTCACCGCGCGCTGCTACGCAGGCGAGAAGAACCTGGCTTACGGGCCTTTCGTCGAAGGCCTCTCCGCCGCCCTCGTCCGTGGGGGCACAGACCGCCTGAAGAGTTTGCCGGCAGGCTCCCTGCAGGAGGCGGCACGCCTGTTGCCTGACCTGGCTGACCTCTTCCCTGACTCGCCGCCGGCCCCGCCGCTCGACACGCCTGGCGCCAGGAGTCGCTTCTTCGGGGAAGTCGTCAGGGTCTTGCTCACGGTCCTCGACGGTCCTCCTTTTGGTGTCCTCTTTCTCGACGACCTGCACTGGGCAGACGACGCCTCTCTGAGCCTGCTTACCTACCTGGTGCGGCGGCTCGACGACAAGCCACTCTTCGTGCTCCTCACCTGGCGCGCGGAGGAGGTCCATGAAGGGCACCGTTTGCGAGAACTGCTGGCACAGACCAGGAGGTCAGGGAGGGCGACGACCCTGACCCTGGAGAGGTTGGGCCAGGCCTCCGTCGAGGAGCTGGTCGGGCACGCCGTGCCAGGCGCGGGGATGCTGGGCTCGCGGATCAGCGACGAGACCGAGGGCCTGCCGCTCTTTCTGACGGAGTATCTGACGGCCATCGAGAAGGGCGGGCTGGACCCGGGGGACGAAGCCTGGACGCTACCAGGAGGGGTGCAGGACCTCCTCAGGACCCGCCTCCTTACGATCGGTGAGACCGCGGGGCAGGTGCTCGCCGCCGCCGCTGTCGTCGGGAGGTCGTTCGACTTCGACACCGTCAGGGCAGCCAGCGGCAGGAGCGAAGAAGAGACGCTGACAGCCATCGAAGAGCTGACGTCGCGAGGTCTGATCCGGGAGGTCGGCAGCGCTGTAGGAGGGCCCCCTGCCTACGACTTCGACCACGACAAGCTGCGGACCCTAGTCTACGAGGAGACCAGCCTGGCCCGCAAGCGTCTCCTGCACCGCCGCGCCGCCGTCGCGCTCGCGGGGCAGGCTCGCGGGCGCGAGGCGGATTCCCTCGCTGGCCAGATAGCCCGCCACCACAGGCTGGCAGGCCAGGACGGGGAGGCCGCGCTGTATCATCGGCTGGCAGGAGACTACGCGCGGAGCCTTCACGCCAACAGCGACGCCATCACCCACTACGAGGAGGCGCTCGCGCTCGGGCACCCCGACGCCACAGGGCTGCACGAGGCGATAGGTGACCTCAGGACCCGCGCCGGCGAGTACGGCCCGGCGCTCTCGAGCTACGAAGCCGCGGCCTCCTCGGCGGGCCAGGGCGACCTCTCCGTACTCGAACACAAGATCGGCAACGTCCACGCCCGCAGGGGGGAGCGGGATCTCGCCAGGAGCCATTACGAATCCGCCCTGGAAGCGCTAGGAGGGCCGGAAGGCAAGTCCGCGCGTGGGCTCGCACGGCTCTACGCTGACTGGAGCCTGCTCTCCCACGGCCAGGACGAGCGTGACGAGGCTACCGGCTTCGCCAGCAGGGCGCTGCAGTTGGCCGAAGGCACGGGCGATACGAGGTCCCTGGCCCAGGCCCACAACATGCTGGGCATCCTGGCCGGCAGATCCGGCGACCAGAATGCGGCGCTCAGCCACCTCCAGGAGAGCCTGGATCTCGCGGAGGCGCTCGGAGATTCGGACGCGAAGGTGGCCGCCCTCAACAACCTGGCCCTCGCCCGCGAACACGGCGGGGATTCTGGCGAAGCCCTGAGGCTCGCCGAGACCGCCCTTGCGCTGTGCGTAGCCTCGGGGGATAGGCACAGGGAGGCCGCGCTACACAACAACCTGGCCGACCTGCTTCACGCAGCAGGCCGCGAACAAGAGTCGATGGCACACCTCAAACGGGCCGTCGAACTCTTCGCCGAGATAGGCGAGAGAGACGAGTTGCAGCCGGAGATCTGGAAGTTAGTGGAATGGTAGTGATGGTCAATCCAGGTCGCTGTGTTCCCATTCGGCCCCGAGTGTACGTTCTGGTATGCCCCACCGCGGCGAGACGGCTACAAGGCCGAGTTCGCGGAGGATTCGGCGGGCCGCAATCCCCACTATCGCTGTAAAGGTGGGGTAGGCGAACTCTACATCAGCCAACTGTTCCACAGGCATCCCGGCCCGCATCGCCGTCGCCACGATCTGAACCACCTCGACGGCCTGCTCCCCGACGATGTGCGCGCCCAGGATACGCCGCGAAGGGCGGTCGACTAGAAGCTTGCAGAAGCCCTCCGTGTGCCCGTCGACGACGCCGCGGTCCAGTTCAGCGTAAGGCACGACCGCCACGGCGTAGTCGTGACCTTCGCTGCGAACCCGATTTTCGGTGGGGCCCACGCTCGCGTACTCTGGGTCGGTAAAGCTGCCGTGCGGCACGATAGTGTGCCGGTAACCATGTTCCCCGCCAAGCACGGTTTGTTCGGCGGCGAGGTTCCCTTCGTTGGTGGCGCTCTGCACCAACATCATGCGCCCCGTTATGTCCCCGGCGGCGAAGATGTGAGGAGCGCTAGTCCTCAGGGAGTCGTCCACGAGCACGTAGCCGCCACGTCTGGTCTCCACGCCCACGGCCTCCAGGTTCAACCGCTCCACGTTTCCGGGCCAGCCGACAGCGAACATGATGGTTTCCGCGGCGAGCGTTTCTGCTTTATCGTTCTTGGCATAGAACAGACGGAGGTGCCCATTCTCTTTCTCGATCTTTTCGATCCCTCCGATGCCCGTAACGATCTCGATCCCCCGGCGCCCAAACGCCTCGGCGATTCCTTCCGATACGGCCTCATCCTCGGCTGCCAGGATCCGCGGCGAGACCTCGAGCAACCGCACCCGCGAGCCGAACGCCGCAAATACCGAAGCAAGTTGGCAACCCGTCGCGGCGCCGCCGACCACGGCGACTGACTCTGGCAGCCCCTGCATCGTCCAGACGTCACTGTGGGTAAGGGCGTGCTCGCCACCAGGCAGGGGGATCCTACGCGCATGGCCGCCCACACAGAGTATGAACTTCTCGCCTTGCACGTTGCTGCCGTTACCGAGTGCGATGGTGTGACTATCGAGAAAGCGAGCTTCGCCGATCTCGTCGAACACGCGTACGTCCGCAGCTTCGAGATGAGCCCGCAGCTGCTTCTTCCGGTGGACCTTGTGGACGACATCCTCCGTACGGCTCAACAGCCGAACGAAATTCACCGCGGGCGCTTCACCCTCGATCCCGTAGTCGGCGAACTGCTCCGCATCCCGCACCAGACGCGCGGCCCTGGCGAGCACGCGGGTCGGGACGCAGCCATCGTTCGTACAGACGCCGCCCATGTGCTCGCTCTCTATGAGCGCGACGGTGGCGCCGAGCTCGCGGGCGCGCAGTGCCGCTGTTACCCCGGAAGGTCCACCGCCGATCACGACCACCTCAAACATCTTCTACCTCGCTTTCGCGCCGTTCTCGCCTGCCAGGCTGCCTCAACCACAGCGAGGCATGTTGCGGCTGCATCGTCTCCCTTACCACAGAGACCAGCTCTCCACCCAGCCGGTCGAGATCCGTCTCCTCGCGGCAGTTTAGAGGAGAAGGTCTCGAGAGTCTTTGAAGCTGAACCCTGGCGGTCTCCGGCGGCTGTGTCCTGGGTCTGCGTCGGGACCTCCTTCCCGCCCCGTTACCCGAGGTAGCGTAAGGCTACACGGGCCGCCAGGTAGCCGCACATGCCATGCACACCCCCACCCGGTGGCGTCGATGAGGAGCAGATGTAGAGGCCGTCTGCAGGGGTCGAGTACGGGTCGACCCTTGGCATGGGCCTGGTGAAGAGTTGCTTGAGGTCCATGTACCCGCCGTTGATATCGCCGCCGACGAGGTTGGGGTTCCATCGTTCGAGGTCGGCCGTCCCCGCGGCACGCTTCTCCAGGATAAGATCCCTGAAACCTGGGGCGAAACGCTCTATCTGCGACTCGATCCTCTCGGTCATGTCGAATGTCGAGCCGTTCGGGACGTGGCAGTAGGCCCAGACGGTGTGCTTGCCCTCGGGGGCGCGCGTCCGGTCGAAGAGGCTCTGCTGGGCGAGCAGGATGAACGGCCTCTCTGGGTGCTCCCCGCGCGACACGGCGGCCTCCCCCGCCGCGACCTCCTCGAACGCGCCGCCGAGGTGGACAGTACCGGCCTGACTGCAACCCTCTGCTTCCCACGGCACCGGCCCGTCGAGCGCGAAGTCCATCTTGAAGATGCCAGGGCCGTAGCGGTAGCGCTTGAGCCCGTTCCTGTAACCCTCGGTAAAGTGCTCCCCGGCGATGTCGAGGAGCTGGCGCGGGGTAACGTCGAAGAGTACTGCGCGGGTTCGCGGCACGTCTTCGACAGAACGTACTACTGCATCCGTGTAGATCTCACCCCCCAGAGACGCGAGGTAGGAAGCGAGGGCGTCTGCGAGCGCCTGAGAACCCCCTTTGGGGAAAGGCCAGCCGAAAGCGTGGCCAAGCGCCCCTAGCATCAACCCGAACATGGCGCTCGGTGGTCGATCCAGCCGCAGGAAGGAGTGCGCCGCGTTGCCGGCGAAGAGACCCCTGGCCATCTTGCCCTCGAACACGCGTTCGGCCAGGGTGCTGGCGTCCCGCAGGGACCATATGCCTGAGGAGGCAAGCGCCAGGGGATGCCTGAGAAAGCTCGGCCTGCCGACGAAGAAGTCCGCTATCCTGGCTGCGTCAGCGGAGATGGGCTCCATCAGCCGCCGATAAGCCGCGGCGTCGGGGCCGAGCGCGGCGGCCGTCTCCTCTATCGAACGCTCCAGCACAGCCGCCGTGCCGTCATCGAACGGGTGGGCGAGCGGGACAGGCGGGTGGATCCACTCGAGGCCGTGATCTTCGAGCGGCAGCGAGCGGAAGAACGGCGAGGCGTAGCCCAGAGGGTGTATCGCGGAGCCGAGGTCGTGGACGAAACCCGGCAGCGTGATCTCCGCCGACCTCATGCCACCGCCGATGGTGCTTCGGCCCTCGAGTACAGCGACACGCCGACCGTTCTGGGCGAGCTCTATCGCCGCTGCGAGCCCGTTGGGGCCAGAGCCGACGACGACAGCATCGTATGTCCCTACCGCGTCCACACCCAGATTGTAGACTGCGACGCCAGAGTTCGCGGCTAGTCCTGTCTCGCGCGGTTGCGACGCCAGCGGAGTGGGGCCGCGATCGTGTAGATGGCTGATCGAATGCCGGCATTGTGCCAAATGTTACGATAATGGCTCCACTGGAGCTTGGGGTCGACACAGACGAGGTTCATCTCGACCGGCTCGTTGACGCCGAAATGGGCGGCCAGGTTCTCCAGGGTCTTGCGCCACATCTCGTTCTCCATCTTGTGGCCACCCATACGGAGGCCCATCTCGTAGAGAGGATCGTTGGCGCGCATCAGAACCTGGGCCTGGGCGACGGTAGTACCCTCTTCCTCGAAGGAGCTGAAGGTGATCCAACCCGAGAACGGGTGTCCCTCAGGGGTCATCAGGGAGAAGGACTCGTCGTCGGCGTAGAGGACCATCACGCCCGTCGAGAGCTTGACGCCGCCTGGCAGCGAGCCGGAAATAAGGGCGACCTCGCCCGGCGTGATGCCTGCAAGCGGCGCGTAGAAGAGGTTCCCCTCTGGCCAGAAGTCCTTGTAATTCTCTTTCCAGGTCTTGATGACCTCGACGGGCGTAACATCGGCGTCTTTGAGGCTGACCCTGTAGGTCTTCTGCCACAGCTTTCCGAAGCCCTGCAAAGGACCGACGGCCCTGCGGCCTTCGACGTTGATGTTCGTCGCGCCCTCGGCCACGCCGGTGACCTTGAGCGTCTCGGCGTACCTGGCCCAGTAGGCGGCGTCGCGGGGCTCGCGCCTCTGCTTCACCTCCTGTTGCTCCTCCTCTCTCGTCTCGTCTTGCGGAGTCTGCTCGGTCATCGTGTGCCTCCTTCCGTGGGCATTCGTCGACACGGCTCTATGCCGAGTTCGCGGCCCTCACGGCCTCCTCTTCCGAATCGTGGATGGCGATGGCATCATCGAGGCGCGTGATCTGGAAGATGCTTCTGTAGTGGTCGCTGAGGCCGTAGGTCAGCAGTTGTTGCTTCTCGCGGTTGATACGGATTAGCAGCGTGACCAGGAGTCCGATGCCGCTACTGTTCATGTACTCCAGGTCCTCGAAGTTCAGGATGATCGCGCGTACCTGCCCATCGCTGGCCTGGTTGTAAGCGTCCATCAGCACGCCCTCGGCGA
>JBPCIR010000010.1:0-3355 GCA_051006095.1 Rubrobacter sp.
GAGTTGGATCGGATCAAGGCCGGAGCCATGGCTTCCAGCCTGTACAACGAGGACCTTGCGCCGACCGGGCCGGAGCAGCGGACGTGGACGACCTACAATATCGCCGCGCTCTGGATCGGGATGTCCGTAGTCATCACGACCTACCTGTTGGCTTCGACCATCATGGCCGCAGGGATGAACTGGTGGCAGGCCCTACTGACCATCTCCCTCGGCAACGTCCTCGTTCTCATACCGATGCTCTTGAACGCCCACGCCGGCACCAAGTACGGCGTTCCGTTCCCGGTCTTCATCCGCGCCTCTTTCGGGGTGAGGGGGGCTAACTTCGCTGCCATCGCCAGGGCCCTCGTGGCCTGCGGCTGGTTCGGCATCCAGACCTGGCTCGGCGGAGCCGCTCTCGACGCCCTCGTAACCGCCGCATGGGGTGGTTGGGCCAACATAACAGGGCACACCTTCATAGCCTTCCTGGCCTTTTGGGCTATACAACTCGTTATCATCCTGACCGGCATCGAGGGCGTGAAGTGGTTCGAGTCATTCTCAGCTCCGCTCCTGATCGGCGGCGGCGTTGCGCTCCTGATCTGGGGGTTTGTCGCGGGTGGCGGCGTGGCCAACGTGTTCTCGACCTCAGCCGAACTCCAGCAGGGCAACGCACCGTTCTGGACGCTCTTCTGGCCCAGCCTCGCGGCGAATGTGGGCTACTGGATCACCCTCTCCCTCAACATTCCGGACTTTACCCGCTACGCGAAGACCCAGCGCTCGCAGGTCATCGGCCAGGCCCTTGGCCTCCCGCTCACGATGACGGCCTTCTCCTTTATCGGGATCGCGGTCACCGCGGCGACAATCGTTGTCTTCGACGAGGCGATCTGGGACCCCGTCGCCCTCGTCACGCGACTTACCGGCGATATCCCCGCCCTGCTCATCCTCGCCATGTTCATCATCGCGATAGCCCAGATCTCTACAAACATGGCGGCGAACGTGGTCTCTCCCTCGTTCGACTTCTCGAACCTGGCGCCCAAGTACATCTCGTTCAGGACGGGTGGCATCATCACCGCCGTGATCGGCGTGCTCTCGTTTCCCTGGCTGATCCTCGAAACCGCCGGCGCCTACGTCTTCACCTGGCTCGTTGGCTACGGCAGCCTCCTCGGAGCCATCGGGGCCGTGATGATTGTGGATTACTGGATCGTGCGCAGGAGGCAACTCGACCTCGCCGAACTCTACAAGTTGAACGGCAGCTACTCGTTCGCTAACGGCTGGAACTGGCGAGCCATCGTGGCCGTGCTCGTCAGCGTGGCCCTCGTCCTTCCGGGTTTCTTCAAAGCCGCCACCACCGCCGGACTCAACGGTGGACCTTTCCCGAATCCAACGTTTATCGAGAGTCTCTACAATTACGGCCTGTTCCTCACCTTTACGGTATCGGCACTGGTGTACCTGGGACTCTCTATGATCGGGGGCCGCGCTGCTGAGCCGACCCGAGAACCCGAGACGACGTAACGGATAGGCGATGCCTGAGGCCTCCACTTACGTCCTCTTCGTCGCGGCGGCGCTGACACTATTGCTCGTGCCTGGTCCGGCCGTGATCTACATTGTGGCCCGCAGCGTGAGCGGGGGCCGCCTGACCGGGCTCGTCTCCGTCCTCGGTGTCGAGTTGGGAACCCTCATGCACGTGGCCTTCGCGGCGGCCGGGCTCTCGGCGATAGTGGCCTCCTCGGTGGTCGCGTTCTCGATCGTGAAGTGGCTCGGCGCGGCCTATCTGGTCTGGCTTGGCCTCAGGCAGATCCTGGGCCGCGGTGGCGGGGCCGAAGTGGAGACGCCCTCAGGAGGCGGAGGAAACCGCTCTCGGGTCTTTTCACAGAGCGTGCTCGTGCAGGTCCTCAACCCGAAGGTCGCGCTGTTCTTCCTGGCCTTACTGCCACAGTTCGTCGATCCTTCCAGGGGCGCTGCCTGGACGCAGGTGGTGGTCCTCGGTGCCACACTCGCCATTCTCGGGTTGTTCACGGACGGACTCTACGCGCTGCTCGGCGGCACGGCTGGCGCCTGGGTCAGGAAGCACACCATAGGAGCGTGCTTGCGGCGGGCCGGACGCTACGTCACAGGCGGTATCTACATAGCACTCGGCGCCGTAGCCGCGGTCTCGAGCAAAGACTAGGGAGGAAGGCATGGACTTCGGAGTCACGCTACAGACCAACCCGCCGGCGAGCCGGGTCGTCGAACTAACCAAAAAGGCCGAGGACTTTGGCTTCGGGTACGCCTGGACTTTCGACTCGCACATTCTCTGGCAGGAGCCCTACGTCATACACTCGCAGATGCTCTCGGCGACAGAGAGGATCATGGTGGGTCCGTTCGTCACCAACCCTGTCAGCCGCGACCCTTCGGTTACGGCCTCGACCTTCGCCACCCTGAACGAGATGTTCGGCAACCGTACCATCTGCGGGATCGGTCGCGGAGACTCAGTGGTGCGGGTCCTCGGCCGCAAGCCGACGACGCTTCGGCAGCTCGAAGAGGCTATGCACGTCATAAAGGAGTTGGTCGAGGGGCGTGAGGTCGACTACTCCGGCGTGAAGGTCAGTATCCCATGGGTCAGCGAAGGGAAGCTCGACGTGTGGATGGCCGGCTACGGTCCCAGGGCCCTGAGCCTTATCGGGCGTAAGGCCGACGGTTTCATCCTGCAGCTAGCAGACCCCGTGATCCTGGAGTGGACCATGAAACACGTCCATGACGCGGCCAAAGAGGCCGGCCGCGACCCGAAAGAGTTAAAGGTCTGCGTCGCAGCCCCTGCCTACGTCGGCGAAGACCTCGCCCACCAGCGCGACCAGTGTCGCTGGTTCGGTGGCATGGTCGGCAACCACGTGGCCGATCTCGTCGCCCGCTACGGCGAAGACAGCGATGTGCCGCACGCGCTCACCGACTACATTAGGGCCCGCCAGGGCTACGACTACAGCCACCACGGCCAGGCCGGCAACCCCTCCACAGACTTCGTCCCCGACGACATAGTCGACCGCTTCTGCGTCCTCGGCACCGTCGAAGACCACGTAGAGAAGCTGATCGAGCTCAAGGACCTCGGCGCTGACCAGTTCAACATCTACCTGATGCACGACGCGATGGAGGAGACGCTCGCCGCTTACGGGGAGGAGATCATACCGGCGCTGGGTGCCAAATCCTTAAGCTGAAGATCGTTGAGCAACCTCAAGAACTCGCTGAAGTCGGGTGGAAGCGGGATCGTAGCCATAGATTATCTGCCGGGTTTCTTCGACGGCCTGAAGTCTCTCATGCGGGCTCTTGCCGCGCCAATACCTCTTCTCGGCATTATCCTGTTCATCCAAGCGAACAACAGAAAAAGCGCTACGATCCATCTTGCGTT
>JBPCIR010000011.1:0-5372 GCA_051006095.1 Rubrobacter sp.
CTGGGATCCCTCGCCGGTCAAAGCGCGGAAGAGCAACTGGAGCACGACGATGCTGCCGAAGTAGAGGCCCGCTAGAACCGCAGTGAGCGAACCGTAGACGAGGGTACGATTTATGATGAGGTCTATGTTGTAGAGGTGGTAGCGCAAGATCGCTATGCCCACCGCACCCGGCAAGCCCACGACACCGACTATTGCAAATGCGGAACTGACCCACCCCAGCCACACTACACCCATAGATTCAAAGACCACGTAGGCGAGGGTGGCGCTGGTGGCCAGCACCGCTACGGCGTAAGTGAACCACTTGACCTGCTGGCGCTCTACCCCCTTCGAGCCCCTCAGTCGTGCCAACAACGACGCCGCTGCTATGAGCCCCAGGGCATATATGATCGTCTCCACCGGATTGATAACGTCTGTCGCAACCTCTGTCCCGAGAGGATGGTTGATAGGGTCGAACCCTCTGGCTGTCTCAGGCCAGAGAGCCACCGAGGCGGTTCCCGCTATGACCGCTACGCCGATACCCCACACCAAGGGGCGCCAACGGGATGAAGGCGGTCGTCCGTCGGGGAAAAGCAAAGCCAAGAACACGAAAAGCCCCAAGTGCAAAACCCACACCCAGGAGGAGATCCAGGCCAGCGTCTCGCCGCCTGGCAACTTGCTTGGCAGGGAGCCCGGCTCCGCTAGAAGTGTGACGATGGCGTACTCGGCGACGAAGAGGCGAACGCCCCCTACCAAGCCTATCGTGCAGAAGAGCCAACCCACAGGACTCTGGCGGGGAAGGCGGGGGGTGATCACAGCCCCCACCGTCGAGAAACCAATCGCTATCACGGTGTTTACGAGCCAGTAGTCGTAGACTGGAGCGCCCGTGCGGGACTGGCTCGTTATTAGGAAGAGGAGCCCGAGCACCGTCAACACCAAAGAGGCCGCCCACATGCACCACGCCAGCCGGGCAGCCTCGCGCGAGCTAATACCCTCGGGTCCGCGCTTCGGGCTACTCCTTGCTGCACCTTGTGTCACGGTGGCCCCACTTTTCGTCTCACCATCGCTAGAGACTAATAGTGACACCTTGTGCGATCCGATGCATCCCCGGATGATTTTTCGACACTTTTTTCGAGCAGAGAGCGGACCTCGCAGAACTCGACTATCTAGGCAACTCGGTGAATGGGTGATCAGGTTTGTCCTACTGCTCCGTTGCTCAAAGGCGGTAAACATTAGCGCGTCAATCGCTTCAACGCCTAAGGCATATCTTGTTCGTGCCATTCTAGCTCCAGCCATAGGTAACGCTAACAACGGCGAAGTCTGCAGGGAGGATGCTATCTTAAGGGGGTGCACCTGCGACCTTACCTCGAGTTCGGCGTCCAGACCGCGTACGAGGCTGGCCGGCTCACGCTCGGCTACTTCGGGACGGAGGCGGCGCGTCCCGAGTTCAAGGCCGACGATACGCCCGTAACGGTGGCTGACCGTGAGGCCGAGAGGCTCATCCGCGAGAGGATAGGTGCGCGCTACCCGAAGCATGCGATCCTTGGAGAAGAGTACGGGGAGGCTGAGGGGTCCGACCCCGACCACCGCTGGATCGTGGATCCCATAGACGGCACGAAGTCTTTCGTCCGTGGTGTCCCGCTGTACGGAGTCCTGATCGGGCTCGAGATAGAGGGAGTCTGCGAGGTTGGCGCGGCCTACTTTCCTGCCATCGACGAGATGGTGTGCGCCGCCACCGGCGAGGGATGCTACCTGAACGGCCGCAGGGCCAAAGTGTCAGCCACACGGAGTCTGGCCCAGGGCCTGGCCTGTTACACCGGCGCGGCCAGCTTCGAGGAGCAGGGCCGCTGGGAAGCCTGGTTGCGGGTTCTCTCGGCCGCCGGAGCCAGCCGCGGCTGGTCCGACGCCTACGGCCACGCCCTCGTCGCCACAGGCAGGGTGGAGCTCATGCTCGACCCTATCATGAACCCCTGGGACTGCGGCCCTTTCCCGCCGATCCTGCGCGAGGCCGGCGGATATTTCGGCGACTGGTCAGGCGACGAGACCATCTATGCCAGCGAAGCGATGAGCACAACAAGAGACCTTCTCCCCGAGGTGCTTGCACTCATCGAAGACCCGTAGAGCGGTTCGTTGTCAGAGCGGTTCGCGAACCGCCCCTACGTGCATGCCGCGGCAACAGGCTTCAGCGAATCACCCCTCCGGGGCCGCGCCACGAACGAGGGGCGCGACTTTCGCCGCGCCCAACCTGAAGTCTGTTGCCTGAAACCTACAATACAGGCAGGAACTTATCGAGCTCGTACGGCGTGACCTGCACCCTGTAGTCTTCGAACTCCTCGCGCTTGAGCTGCAGGAGACGGGTGTAGGTGTGCTCTCCTAGCGCCTTGTGCAGCAGCTCGGAGTTTTCGGCCTCTTTGATCGCCTCCCCGAGATCCGCCGGAAGGCTCTGGATGCCCATCTTCTCGCGCTCCTCGGACGTCAGGTGGTAAAGGTTGCGCTCCATCGGTTCGGGCAGCTCGTAGCCCTTCTCGATGCCCTCGAGGCCGGCGTGCAAGAGCGCAGCGAAGCAGAGGTAGATGTTCGCCGCGGGGTCTGGGCAGCGGAGCTCCATGCGCGTAGCCTTCTCCTGGCCCGGGTGGTAGAGCGGGACCCTGACAAGCGCAGAGCGGTTGCGGCGGCTCCAGGCGATGTAGACAGGAGCCTCGTAGCCGGGGACCAGGCGCTTGTAGGAGTTCACGTACTGGGCGAAGATTATGCTGATCTCACGCGCGTGACGGAGCTGGCCGGCGATGAAAGCCTGCGCTTCGTGCGATAGGTAGTACTCGTTGTCCGCATCGAAGAAGGCGTTCTTGCCGCCCGAGAACAGGCTCTGGTGGGTGTGCATCCCCGAGCCGTTCTGGTCCTTCAAGGGCTTGGGCATGAACGTGGCGTAGACGCCGTGGCGGGTGGCGACCTCTTTGACCACCGTCTTGTACGTCATCACCTTGTCGGCCATCGACATAGCGTCGTCGAAGCGGAGGTCGATCTCGTGCTGGGAGATGCCGACCTCATGGTGGGAGTACTCGACCCTTATGCCGAGTTGCTGCAGAGACTGTACCGTCTCGCGCCTCAGGGCCGTCGCCGCGTCGAGCGTCGTCAGGTCGAAATAGCCGCCGTAGTCGAGCGGCTCGGTGCCCTTGGAGTCCCTGAAGTAGAAGTACTCTAGCTCGGGCCCGCAGTAGAACTTATCGAAGCCCATCTCGTTAGCCCGCTCCAGGGCGCGCCTGAGAACGTGGCGCGGGTCGCCGACGTAGGGATCACCGTCGGGCGTCCTTACGTCGCAGATCATGCGCGCCGTCGGCGCCTCCTGTGGACTCCAGGGGATGACCTGGAACGTCGAGGGGTCAGGCATGGCTATCATGTCGGACTCCTCGATGTCCTGATAGCCCGTGATCGAAGACCCGTCGAAACCCATGCCCCCGTCAAGGGCGTCCTCTAGCTCCTCGACCGTGATCGCGAAGCTCTTGAGCGTCCCTAGCACGTCGGTGAACCACAGCCTGATGAACTGTACGTTGTTCTCCTGTGCCTGGTCCAACACGCTCTGCCTGTCAGCCGTCTCCAAGCTTGCCTCCTCGGATATTCGTTCTTCTCTCAGCCCCAGGGTAGGGACTTTACTGCAACACCCGCCATGATATGAAGGGCAGCACCCGTTGCATATGGCCGCGCGTACAAGCCAGGCGACGCGATCCGGCCCGATTCTCGGCCTGATGTACAAAAATGAACCCTGGCCCGCTTCCTTTTGGCTCCGTCGGGTCGGCCCCGCGGGTGCCCCGGGCGCGTGCAGGGTAGAATCTAGAACTGTACTACAGATGGTTGGCCGACGATATGACGCAAAGGGGCACAGATGACCGACAGGCCGGAAGAGGGTCGCGAGGAGCGCCGCAGAACGGGTCCGCTGGGAGATGACGATGAGACGCGCCGGGTGCCCACCGAGAACGACCCCGAGGCCACGCGCCAGGACCGGTCGGGTGGAGAGGAGACTGAGTCGCCCGAGACTCGAAGCGTCTCCCAGGGGTCGTCCGAGGAGAAGGAGACCCGCGTTATCAGGGCGTCTGGTTACCCCGACACGGTCAGGGAGGCGACTCCCTACCCGAGGGGTTACTTCGAGGAGGCCGAGGAGCGCGAGGACAGACTAAGGGACATGTACGGGGGTGTCGATTGGTTGGCGAGCTTTCTCGGGCTCGTCTTCGCCGTCGTCCTCGGCTCGCTCTTCTCGGCCATCGCCGGGCTCGCGCTCGTCCCCTTCGGCATACCGCCGGACCTTTCGGGCGGGCAGATCGGGGCGTCGGCCATCACTGGCCTTGCTTTGCTTGGGGTCTTGATCTTCCTGACTTATTTCTTCGGCGGGTACGTGGCCGGCCGCCTCGCGCGTTTCGACGGGGGCCGCAACGGGGCGATGGTGATTGTCTGGACGTTCATCCTCGTTCTGATCCTCGCCCTGGCCACCGTGATCTTCAGCGGCTTCCTGCCCGACGGGGTGGCCGGGCGCATCGCGACCATGGTCGACGGGGTGCTGTCTACGGCCAGGAATCTGGCCGGCGCCGGCCTCGCTGGTATCGTCATAGGCCTGGCTGCCGTGCTCGTAGCGCTACTCGGCGGCATTCTGGGCGGACGTATGGGCAGCAGGTACCACACCGAAATAGATCGGGCGACCTGACCGGACGGTGAAACGGAGAACCCGAAAGGGAGGCAAGGCGTGAAGAAGGCTATCGCCCTGAAACTGATCAAGAGCAAGACGGCGCGTCAGGTGGCCATCAAAGCCCTGAAGAACCCTCGGGTCAGAAAGATCGTCGTGAACCAGGCCAAGCGCAGGGTGCTTGGTAAACAGCGGAGCTAGAGCACCGAGGTCCTCGTTGCCAGGTCCCTGGCGACTTCGAGGGTGGATCCCGTCTCTCGCCACACCTCTAGCTGGCGCACGGATTCGGTCGGCTCGCCTAGAACGCGCTCGAGCCCCGAGAGATCCCTGGTGGTTAGGCTGGCAACAAGCGTCTCTACGGCGGTAAGGGTCTCGACGGGTTCGTGGGTCTTGTGGTCTATGAAGATGCCTTCGAGACCGTAACGCTGAGCGCTCCACTTGTTCTCCTCGATCTCGCGGTTCGGGACTAGGGGCATCAGCGCGCCCGAGTCGTACTCGAAGGCAAGCATGTCGCACAAGGCCGCGGCAAGCGCGATGAGTGCCTCGTTGCGGGCCGGGTCTGTCTGGGCGTCGAAGGCCCTGATCTCGACGGTATCGAGCCCTGGGTGGAGCCTCACGTCCCACCAGATCTCCCCCAGGGTGTCTATGAGGCCGGCGCGCCCGAGGTAGTCTACGTAGTCCGTGTACTCCGTCCAGGAGTCAAAAGGCCCGGGGAGCCCGGCGC
>JBPCIR010000012.1:0-3803 GCA_051006095.1 Rubrobacter sp.
ATATCGCTGAAACGGCGCCGAAACACGCGTCGGTTGTTGGAGAACGGAAATGTGGTAAAAGAGAACACAGGAAATAGGGCCAGAATACGGTGACTCACCATATGTGGTGTGCTACCCTACGCGGGTCGTTTTTACAGGGATTTCACAATTGCGTCGATGTGTGTCCGGCTGTCGGCAGTCGATACACAGAGGCGCAGGAGAGGAGATAAATGGCGACCCAGAACTCCATGATGCTGGCGGAGCGGACTGACGAACTCCTGAATCGGGGGCGAAGTCAGGGCTTTCTCAGCACAGAGGAGGTCGCCAATCTCTTGCAGGAGGGGGATCTCTCGGCGGCGGAGGTAGAGGAGTTCTATGCCACGCTGGAGGAAGAAGAGATATCTATCGTGGATAGCGAGGCGGCCGAGGCCGGGGGGAGCCGGACGGCGGCAGTTACAGCCGTCCACGTCTCTGAAGCCCCTGCCCTCCAGATCGCCCACGCCGTAGCCACGGGAGATTCGATCAGGATGTACCTGGCCGAGATAGGGAGGGTGCCCCTCCTTACCCACGCTGACGAGATACGGCTCGCCAAAGGTATAGCCCGCGGGTGCAAGAGGTCCAAGGACCGTCTCGTCGAGGCCAACCTGAGGCTAGTCGTCTCCATCGCAAAGAAGTATCGTAACCGCGGCGTCTCGTTTCTCGACCTGATCCAGGAGGGCAACCTCGGGCTCATAAGGGCGGCCGAGAAGTTCGATCACTCCAAAGGCTACAAGTTCTCGACGTACGCGACCTGGTGGATCCGTCAGGCCATAACCCGTGCCATCGCTGACAAGGGGCGGACCATCCGCATCCCCGTTCACATGGTCGAGAAGGTCAACAAGTACCACAGGACTCACAGGCGTATGATCCAGACCCTCGGGCGCGAGCCTTCAGAGGAGGAGATCGCACGCGAGCTTGGCGTTTTCGTCGCCGAGATCCAGCGGCTGCAGGAGATCAGCCAGAGGTCCATAAGTCTCGCCACCCCGGTCGGCGACGACGACTCCTCCGAGCTCGGCGACTTCCTGGAGGACGCCGGCTCCGTAACCCCCACTGACGCGGTCTCGGAGTCGCTATTGAAGGCCCACCTGAGGGAGGCACTCGACGAGCTACCCGAGAGGGAGCGTCAGATCATCGAGCTCCGGTTCGGGATGAAGGACGATCGTCCACGCACGCTCGAAGAGGTCGGCCGCGAGTTCGACATCACGCGCGAGCGGGTACGCCAGATCCAGATGAAGACCCTGCACCTGCTTCGTGAGCAGCGCCGCACCCAGAACCTGCGCGAGTACCTCAACTAGAGTACCTCCACGAAGATCGGGAACACCCTGGACACCCCGGAAGAGGTCCACGCGTTCGTCTGTGACGTGGCCCGCAGGGCGGGGGAGCTTCAACTCTCGCGATACCAGAACCCTGGTGAGGTAAGAGAGAAGGCCCCGAAGGACTTCGTGACCGATGTAGACCTTCTTTGTGAGGAGCTGATGGTGAACGCCATCAGGGAGCGCTACCCCGACGACGCCATCCTCTCCGAGGAGCGCGGCGGGTCGGTCTCGGAGCGCGGACGCACGTGGCTCCTCGACCCCGTCGACGGTACGGCGAACTACATGAAGGCAAACCCCATGTTCTGCTCCTGCGTCTCTGTCATCGAGGGCGGCTCCGTTACCCACGCCGCCGTCGACGCGCCACGCCTCGGCGACCTTTACCACGCGAGATCCGGGGGCGGCGCCTACAGGGTGACCGGTGGTAGAGAGACCCCCCTGCGCGTCAGCGATACGGAGAGGCTGGAGTACGCCGTCGCCGGCGCCGATCTCTCCCTGCACGGCGGCAGGCCTCAAGACCCAGGGGTAGAGAAGGTGCTGTTCGAAGCCTGGCAGCTAAGGGCTCTTGGCAGCGCGGGGATCAGGGGGGCCTGGCTCGCTGCCGGGTACCTCGACGTCTCCGTCGGCACCCACAATACGGCCTGGGACTATGCTCCTACGGTCCTCCTCGTCTCAGAGGCCGGGGGACGCGCCACAGACCTCTCGGGCGAACCGTGGAGCCTCTCCTCCGAAGGCCTCATCGCCACCAACGCCGCACTGCACGATGAGGTCCTGGAGACAATACACAGCGCCTGAGCGCAGCGCGGGTTATTCTGGAAACCGTGCCCCTGACGGCTAGAGCTGACCTCTGACCGCGCCTGCGGGGTACTCGGCATTGTGGACGTTGACGTAGAAGTTCGAGGGATTCCTGGAGATGTCGTTGATCAGGGACCGCTTCACGGAAGCGCAGCCCTCAGATGAGCCGTCCGAGGGGGGCTCAAGACCTACCACCACTGGACCGGCCACCCCTGCTGGTCCCTCGTGGATGTGGGCCGCAGTGGCCGTCCGGATTTTGGCGACCGTGATCTGGTAGCAGATCTGACCGGCCTGCCGGTCGAGCGTGAGCGTGGCGGTCCCTGTGCCGTTGGGATCGCCCGGTCCAGGTACTTCTTCCTCACCGTTGAGACCGGTGGTCAGGGTGGTCGGCTCAACAGCCCCCATCACCGGGGCAACGAGCACCAGGGCGCCCAGCGCCACCACCGCCAGCACCAACACGAACTTCTTCATTCTTGCACCTCCTGCATAGCCCAACCTTCCATGAACGATACGCAATATAGCCCGCGCCCGGATCACAGGCCACCAATACTCCGCCGGTCAGTTTGACGTCCGACGGCCTCTTCGTCCAGCGACAAGGGCCAGCGCAAGGGCAGAGAGGAGCATCGGGACTACGATGCCGAATGCTGTGCCTATGCCGACCCTGTCGGCCAGGGCTCCAAGGACGAAGGGGGCCACGAGAATGGCGCCGCCACCTCCGACAGCGAGCCTCGCCGCGGCCGCATCGGTGTTGCCTGGCGCCGACGCGATGGCCGCTGAGACGCCGAGCGGATAGACGCCGCCGATACCGAGCCCCGTTATGGCGAGACCGACCAGGGTGAAGATGATTCCCGGCGAGAACCAGAACAGCGGGAACCCGAGGAGCGCCGCAAAGAGGGTCGCGGCGAGGAGGACCGCAGGAGGCAGAGTACGCGCCAGCCGGCTGCTCGCGACCCGGCCAACGAGCATCGCGGCGAAGAAGACGGTCAGGGAGGTTGCCGCGGCCGGGCGGGTGAGGCCGGTCCCGTCAGCGAGGAAATCCGCCCCCCAGTACCCGACACACCACTCCGAGGCGACGCCGAGCGCCACGAGCGCCCAGAGAGCCCAGTAGGTCGGGGGCAGGCTCCGGTCATCGGCCGGCACGTCATCGTCCGCCGGGTGCGGCGGGAGGTCCATGGGCAGGGAGAAGAAACGGGCGACGAGTAGACAGAGTGCCACTATGGGCAACAGGAGCGCCGCGCGCCAGCCGAGCCCCAATGCCGCGGACGCGCCGACGAGCAGCGGGGCGGAGATCGCGCACGCGCTAGCCGTGACGTTCGACTCGGTGAGGGCCACGGATCTCCACTCTCCGTGCCTGTCGGAGAGCACGGCCTGGGAGGTTACGAGCACCAGGGCGCCGCAGATACCCATGGCGAAGGTCGCAGGGACGGTGCCTGCTACGTTCGGGCTCGAGACCAGCACCAGGGCGCCGGCTGCCACGCCGAATGCCCCGCCCCAGAGGGCTGCGCGTCTCCCCCACCGGCCCACGAGCCGATCCCCGAACAAGCCGAGCAAGACGGCGCCGAGGGCGAAGGCGCTGAAGTGGAGACTCGCCGCAGTGTAGCCAAGGTCCAACTCCCTCCTGAGGAAGGGCATGATCGGGCCCAGCACCGTCTCCATAAAGGCGAAGAAGCCGACCAG
>JBPCIR010000013.1:0-10487 GCA_051006095.1 Rubrobacter sp.
GCGCCCGCTCTAACAGGCCGACCGCGCTCTGGATGGTGGTAAGGGGAGTCCTTAGCTCGTGGGAGAAATCCGAGACGAAGGCCGTCTTGGCCTTCTCGAGCGAGCGGTGCTCGGTGATGTCCCTTACGGCCAGGATGATGCCTGGGCTCCCGCCACCGTTGTGTGCGACGCCTGGTTGACCCCTGCCCATCTGGGCGGCGTAAGCCCAGTAAGCCTTCTCTCCCAGTTCGACCTCCCTTACCGCGACCCCGTTGGCGGCCGCTTCGCGCAGGCACCTCAGGAGTGCGCGCGGGGCCCCGATCTCCTCAAGTGTACGTCCCCTGTCCGAGGCCCTGATGCCCAGCATTCTGGCCGCCGCAGGGTTGACCATCGTGATCCGCTCACCGGGGTCCGTCGCGACGACCGCCTCGGGAGAGGCTTCGAGGACGGCCTCCAGACGGCTCTTTTGCTCCTGGATCTCCCCGACGTAGTGCTCTATCTCCTCGGCCATGGAGTTGAAGGTCCTGGCTACTTCGCCGAGCTCGTCTCTGCTCTTGACGGGAACGGTCGCCGCGTAGTCCCCTGAGGCGACTCTTATGGCTGCGTCCCTGGTCTCGGAGAGGGGGCGCGTGACCTGGCGCGTGAGGAGCACGCTCGCCGCCCCGGCCAGGAGGATGCTCGTCAGTATGGCCCCCAGGATACCGTAGCGTAGATAAGCCAGCGTCTCCCCGAGATCGTCGCGGGGAACGCCGTAGATCAAGACTCCCTTCACGGTACCGTCGGAGGCCGTTAGCGGCCACATCGCCACATAACCCGAGCGCCCCTCGCTCCACACGAGCCTGCCCTTCCCCCGTGGCGATGCGGCAGTATCTCGGATCTCCCCTTTGTCGAGCCCCTCGTAGGCTTTCCCAGGGTCGATAGGGTTCCCGAGGCCGTCGCGGGCGGCAAGGGGATCGATGTTGGGGCCGATGTAGAGCACCTCCAGGCCCGTCGGGTCGGCGACGGATTGGACGAGCTCCTCTGCGTAGTCCTGCGGGGGAGGGAGGGTCTTATCCTTGGGGTCTCGCAGGCCCTCCAGGAAGTCCTGGGCGCCGGTGTTGGCCGTCTGGGAGCGTTGCTTGAGCAGTGTGTTTTCCGCGTGGACCAGCCTGTCCTGGGCGAAGTAATACAGGACCAGCCCGATGATCAGGCTCGTCACAGAAGAGATCCCGACGAGGGCAACGAAGATCCTGGCCTTGAAACTCAGCGCCGGCGGGAGCCCCTTATTTTCTCGCTTGTCTATGCCTATCCTCCGTCGCTTGGCTTAAAGCGGCCTCGCTGCCCTGTAGCCGACGCTGGGGACGGTCTGTACGATCTCGGGCCTCGAAGGGTCGTGCTCGACCTTGGCCCTGAGCCTGCTTATGTGGACGTCTATGTAGCGGCTGGCCAGGTAATGCGACCCCGTGGAGACGGCCTCTGAGATCTGGGCCCGCGTGAAGGCCTGACCGGGACGGCGCATGAGGAGCGCGAGTATCTTGAACTCCGTTGGCGTGAGCTCCAACATCTCCCCCGAGCGGCTGACGGTGTAACCGTTCGGATCCAACTCCAAAGGACCCAGCCTCAAGAGTCCTTCCCTGCCCCTGCCATCCCGCCCGAAACGCCTGAGGACGGCCTTGATCCTGGCCAGCAACTCTTTGGTGTCGAAGGGCTTGGTGATGTAATCGTCGGCCCCTAGCTCCAGCCCGACTACTTTGTCCACTGACTGGCTCTTCGCCGTGAGCAAGACGACGGGGACGTCGCTGTGCTCGCGCATCTTCTTCAAGACTTCGAACCCACTCATCTTCGGTAACATGATGTCCAACACCACGAGATCCAAACCCTCCCGCCCGAGTATCCGGAGCGCCTCGACCCCGTCCTCAGCCGTTACTACCCGGTAACCCTCGGATGCCAACACGATCGACGTGACCTCCAACAGCGCCGCGTCATCATCGACCAACAAGATCGTTTCGTCCAATCTGACTCCCTAAACCCTCACTACTTACCCCAGCGTCCATTACACCGGAGACCACCGTATCCTACCCTATACGAGACCTCCTTCGTAGCGACGATCGGATATGCAAAACTTGTAAGTACGAGACTAAGATTTTATACTGATGACGCTTTAGATAACGTTATCTCGCGGGAGGTATGCGCATGGCCAAGAGCATTGGGATAGATCTGGGCACGACCAACAGTTGTGTCGCGGTACTCGAGGGTGGGGATCCGACGGTGATCACCAACTCCGAGGGGGAGCGGACGACGCCGTCTGTGGTGGCCTTCGACAGGAGGAGTGGAGAGCGGCTGGTAGGCCAGCTTGCGAGGAGGCAGGCTGTCACGAACCCGGAGCGCACCGTCTATTCGATCAAGCGTTTCGTGGGGCGGCGTTACAGCGACGTGAAGACCGAGGCCGGGCGCGTCGGTTACCAGGTGAAGTCCGGTCCTGGCGGGGACATTCGGATAGGGATCGACGACAAGGAGTACTCTCCGCCCGAGATCTCAGCGATGACCCTGCAGAAGCTCAAGAGGGATGCCGAGGAGTACCTGGGCGAGGAGGTCACTGAGGCCGTTATCACGGTGCCTGCGTACTTCGAGGACGCCCAGCGCCAGGCGACCAAGGACGCAGGCAGGATCGCCGGGTTGAACGTCAAGCGGATTATCAATGAGCCGACCGCGGCGTCGCTGGCCTACGGTATGGATAAGGAGGAGGACCAGACCATCCTCGTCTTCGACCTTGGTGGCGGTACGTTCGACGTCTCCATCCTGGAGCTCGGCGAGGGGGTCTTCGAGGTCAAGGCCACTAGCGGGAACAACCACCTCGGCGGCGACGACTTCGACGCCAAGGTAGTCGAGTGGATGGTCGATGAGTTCAGAAAGTCAGAGGGTATAGACCTCTCGAAGGACAAGATGGCCGCCCAGCGCCTCGTAGAGGCCGCCGAGAAGGCCAAGAGGGAGCTCTCCTCGACGACCAGCACCTCGATAAACCTGCCTTTCATCACGGCGGATCAGAACGGTCCGAAGCATATGGACCTGACCCTCACGAGGGCGCAGTTCAACAACCTGACCGCTGACCTCGTCGAGGCGACCGCAGGTCCCGTGCGCCAGGCTATGGAGGACGCCAGCCTGCAGCCTGGCCAGGTCGACCAGGTGATACTCGTCGGCGGCTCGACCCGCATCCCCGCGGTTCAGGAGCAGGTCAAGGAGATAACTGGCAAAGAGCCCCACAAGGGCATCAACCCCGACGAGGTCGTCGCCGTAGGGGCCGCCATCCAGGCCGGTGTGCTCGCTGGTGAGGTCAAGGATGTGCTGCTCCTCGACGTCACGCCACTCTCCCTCGGTATAGAGACCAAGGGCGGGGTGTTCACCAAGCTCATCGAGCGCAACACCACTATACCTACACGTAAGAGTGAGGTATTCACCACCGCGGACGACAACCAGGGATCGGTCGAGATCAAGGTCTACCAGGGCGAGCGCGAGATAGCGGCTTACAACAAGATCATCGGCAACTTCCAGCTAGTCGGCATCCCGCCTGCGCCAAGGGGTGTACCCCAGATCGAGGTTGCTTTCGACATCGACGCGAACGGGATAGTCAACGTCGGGGCCAAGGATCTGGGGACCGGCAAGGAGCAGAGGATCACGATCACGGCCTCCGGTGGCCTCTCGGACGCGGAGATCCAGCAGATGATGCAGGATGCGGATTCGCACGCCGAGGAGGACAGGCGTCGCCGGGAGGAGGCCGACGTCCGCAACAACGCCGACAACCTCGTGTACTCCATCGAGCGTTCGCTCAAGGACGTTGACGGCAAGGTCGACCCTAACACCAAGCTGGAGATAGAGCAGGCCATAAAGGAGGCCAAGGAGGCGCTCGCCGGCGGCGACGTCGAGGAGATCAAGATCAAGCAAGAAGCGCTGGTGACCGCCTCTCACAAGCTCTCCGAGGTCCTCTACAGCCAGGCCGCCCAGGAGCAAGAGGCCAGCTCCGCCGGGGCCACGGATACCGACGATGATCTGGTGGAGGACGCCGAGGTCGTCGACGAGGACGAGGACAACGAGGAGCGCAAGTAACCACACGACAAGGACAGGGCGGCCACTTTCACTCCGGCCGCCCGCGTTGCAACCACAGGAGGACTAGGGAGCATTGAGCAGCGAGGAGAACAAGCGAGACCCCGAACTCGGTGACGACGCCATGGAGGAGGGGGTAGTAGAGGAGGCCGAAGGCTCCCCGGTCGACCCCGCCTCCCTCGAAAACAGTGATGGCCCTGGCGCGCCGGAAGACACCGATGTCGAACCTGCCACCGACGAGGAGCCAGGCCTGCAGTGGGGTGAGGCGACGGTGCTCTCGGTAGAGCTCGAGGCCACGCGCAGGGAGCGGGACCAGTACCTCGACGCCCTGCAGCGCCTCAAGGCCGAGTTCGAGAACTCGCGCAAGCGCCAGGAGCGGGAACGTGTCCGTATACTCTCGATGGCATCGGAGAGGCTGGTACAGGAACTCCTCCCCGTCCTGGATAACTTGGACCGCGCGCTCGAGGCCGGGGGAGATATCCGCGAGGGCGTGCAGGCTACCAGGGACCAACTCGCCGATGTGCTCGGCGACGAAGGCCTCCTGCCCGTCGCCTCAGACGGCCAGGTATTCGACCCTAACGTCCACGAGGCCGTTATGGGCCAGTTCTCCGAAGAGCACGAGGAAGGTACCATCATCCAGACCTTCCAGAGAGGCTATGTACTCAACGGGAAGCCGATTCGGACGGCGAAAGTTGTAGTTGCGAAGCAGGTATAGGGTATGGAGAAGGTGGATCTCTACAAGGTTCTCGAGACATCCAAGGAGGCCTCGCAGGAAGAGATCCGACGCTCCTACCGCAGGCTCGCTCGCAAGTTCCATCCAGACGCCAATCCTGGCGACAGGCAGGCCGAAGAGCGTTTCAAAAAGATACAGCACGCCTACGATGTTCTCTCGAAACCCGAGAAAAGAAGGGAATACGACGAAGGTCCCCGCACCTTCTTCGGCTCCCAGGGTGCCGGCCAGAGAAGGCCGGACGGTGCCGACTTCGAGGACTTCTCGGATCTGCTCGGCGGCTTCGGAAACCTCGGGGATATCTTCGGACGGACGGCCGGTACTACACAGAGAGCCCAGGCAAAGGGCGAGAATATAACCATAAACGTCAGGTTGAGTTTCAAAGATGCCTTGAGCGGAGTAACGACGCGGGTCGGGGTACCTGTCGAGGAGGCTTGCGGCGAGTGCAGGGGCACGGGTGCTGCACCTGGGACTACGCCGCTGACGTGTCCTGAGTGTGATGGCAGGGGGGTACAGAGCCGTGACCAGGGGTTCTTCGCGCTCTCGACGCCGTGTTCCGGGTGTGGGGGCGAGGGCAGGATCATCGAGAAGCCTTGCACGGTCTGCGGGGGCAACGGCAGGGTGCGCAAGAGCAGGCAGGTCAAGGTCAGGATACCCGCCGGGGCCAGAGAAGGCATGAAGGTCAGGATCCCTGGCAGGGGGAGCGCTGGCAGGAGAGGTGGTCCTGCGGGAGACCTCTACGTCGTGACGAGGGTCGAGAAGCATCCCGTCTTCAGGCGGCGTGGCGACGACTTCGTGGTCGAGGTGCCTGTGAGCTTCGTCGAGGCGGTGCTCGGGGCGCAGATCGAGGTACCGAGGCCTGGCGGTGGTAGCGTGAGGGTCAGGTTGCCTGCCGGTACGCAGGACGGCAAGCAGTTCAGGGTGAGGGGCGCGGGAGCGCCAAGGGCGAAGACCGACGGTGGGGAGAAGGGTGACCTCATCGTGCGGGTAGGCGTGGTCGTGCCGAAGAAGCTCAAGCGGCGGGAGCGTGAGATCCTCGAGGCCCTCGCCGCGGAGCGGGACGAAGACGTCAGAGAGGACCTGTTCAAGAAGGTGGGATCGTGAGCCTCAGAAAGCGTCCAGTCTACATGATAGGGATAGCCTCCGAGCTTATCGGGGTGCATCCACAGACGCTGCGGATGTACGAGCAGAAGGGCCTGCTCAGGCCGCGCAAGAGCATAAAGAACACCAGGCTCTATTCGCAGGAGGACGTTGACCTCGGCCGCTACATACAGAGGCTGACCCAGGAGATGGGGATGAACCTCGCCGGCGTGAAGAAGGTCATCGACCTCGAGCGCCAGGTAGTGAGGATGGAGGGCGAGATCCGTGCTCTTCGCGAGGAGCTCGACAGGCAAGAGCTTGAGCACCGGCGCCTGATCTCCGAGGTCCACCAGAGCTACAAGAAGGAGCTGGTCTTGATGCCCAGGGGCGAGCTTGCGCGCAACAGTCGGAGGAGCCGCTGATGGCAGAGCCGATGCACTGCTACAGGCATCCGAAAAGGGAGACTCGCGTCTCATGCGCCACGTGCGGACGGCCCATCTGCACCGAGTGTATGGTGTCCACCGATGTCGGGATTAAGTGCCCCGAAGACGCCAGGCTACCAAGAGGAGCCAGGGCCGGCGTCATGAAGACCGATCAGGTCCTGAGGAGCATCCTCGCAGGCGTCGGGGTCGCCCTCGCTGGTATCCCCATAGCGTACGTGCTCTTCCTCCTCCCCTTCACCTGGTTGATCTCGGCCGCAGCCGGCTACGGGGCAGGGACCCTGATCAACCGCGCCGGGGGCCGTAACGGTGGTTCTCTGGCGATCGTCATCTCCGTCCTGGCCACGGCCGTACCTTTCCTCGTCTTGCTGGCGCCGGATCTCCTCGCCGGCTTACTCAACCCGCGCCCACTCATCGCCATGGTTTTCGCCGTAATCGCCGCCGGCGTTGCTAACCGCCGGATCTAGAGCGGGCGGCTATCGGCGATCAGCCTGTTTTCGGCGGTGTGATGAGACACCTCGTGATACGCACGCTCGAAAGCCGCGACGTGGTCCCGATCTCCGAAGCCTTCAGCGAAGTCGGGTGGAAGAATAAGCCCCGCTCGCAATACGAGCACTACCTTTCGGAACAACAAGAGGGGATTCGCACGGTCATCGTCGCCTTTGTCGCGGGAGACTTCGCCGGGTACGTGACAGTCAACTGGAGCCCGAGCTACCCACCTTTCCGTACCGGCAGAATACCGGAGATCCAGGACTTCAACGTACTGCCGCGCTTCAGACGGCAAGGTGTGGGGACCCGCCTGATGGACGAGGCGGAGCGCAAGGTCTCGGAACGCTCCCGCGTCGCAGGCATCGGAGTTGGCATGCCGCCCGACTACGGGGTGGCGCAACGCCTCTACGTACTCCGCGGCTACGTCCCTGATGGAAAAGGCCTGGCACGCGACGGCCTTCCCGTGAGGCAGGGAGAGGAGATTACCGTCAACGACGGACTCGTTCTCTACCTGACCAAAACACTGACCTAAGACCCTTCGCCAGAGCGGTCGCCGTACCTGTGAGCCCCGCGATGACCAGAGACCGGAGAATCCCGCGCCCATCTCTACCTTCTGTAGTGGTTTAACCTGCCTCCTCGGCGAAGCACCCCCTGTGGATAACTCACAGAACCCCACTACTAAAGCCAAAAACCAAGGGCAACGATCCACACGAAATGACCCTGTTACCCTCTGTCAGAGTTACACTTAACCCTAAGATAAAATTAGACCTGACAATGAGGTAAAGCATCGAAAAATACTTTCAGAAAGCCTAGCGTAGCCTGTGAGAGCGTGCTAGGGTTGGGGCCATGAGAGAAGATATGCAGTACATAAGCGGAGTTTTGGACGAGCTGGAGGCGATCGTTCAGGATGCATCCGGCGTACCGATGAGCAAAGGACGGGCCGTCGTCGATCGGTCTGATCTGCTTGTGATGCTGGACGAGCTAAGGGGATCGTTGCCCCCTGAGCTGTCTGAGGCCGAGTCGCTTCGCCGGGAATGCGGGGCCACAGTCGCTGCGGCCGAGGAGGAGGCCCAGCGCATAGTCGAGGAAGCCCACCATCACGCCAACGCGATGTCCCCCGAGACGGAGCTCTACCGGCGTACGGAGCGTAGGGCGGGAGAGATCATAGACGGGGCTGAACGCTACGCCGAAGAGGTCTCCGGCGGCTCCGAGGTGTATAGGGACCGCGTCATGGGGCAGTTGGAGAACTGGTTCCAGGACTCGCTCATCTCGGTGGAGGAGTCCAGGCAGGAGTTGGGCGGTGTCCCCGTGCGCAGACCCGCCCCACAGCCCGAGGTCGTCGAGGAGAAGGCCGACGGCCAGGGGTGGCAAGCTAGCTCGGCGTAAGGTTGCAAAGAGGTCCTGACCTCTTTGCAAGCATTTCAGCTTGTTGTTGTCACTGAAACCTGATGCCTGTAGCCGCGGTTTGCGGTGCAAACCGCTATTAGCTCTCTTTTTGACGGGTCATGAGTTCGCCCAGGGCTTCGAGCCTGGCATTCAGGCCGTCGAGAGAAGCGTTTAGGTCGTTCGCCCTGGCTGGGTTCTCGCTGTCTATTGAGATCCTGACCACCTTCGCCCTCAGATCCTGAAGCTCCTGGTAAGTACCGGAGATCTCCGTGTCCGCGGCGTTGATTCTGTTTTCGAGATCGCGCAGATTCTCCTGCCTCGCTGAGGTTGGTGCGGAAGAGTCAGTGTCCCGCCTGAGGTCGCGTGCCACTTCGGCGGCCTTCTCCCTACTCTGGGCCACGTCCACGAGCCGATCCGCCGCCGCGTGCAGCCTTGGGACCACATCGTCGAGGACCGCCCTGGTTACGTCGTCTGAGGTCTCGATGGCGGCGACGACCTTGCGGTAGACATCGAGGGCTGCCTCCACCTTCTGGCGGGTCTCTCCGCGCGGGAGCCAGCGAGCGCGGCGCTCGGGAGAGACGTCTCTGCTCTCTACAGCATTCGGCGATGCTTCTGGAACCGTAGCTCCTCCGAGGACCTTGCGCTGGAAGACGGGGTCTCTCGCGGCCAGGAAGACCAGGGAGACGTAGGTTAGCAGGGTCAGGGGCAGCAACCACCACGCCAGGGTTGTCACGAAGAAGCCGGCACCGACCACCAGGACCATGACGTTGATCGGGCGCAGCGCGGCGGCCCGCAGCATCCGGTTTCGCTCCCCGGGCGAGAGGGGAGCACTGCCCTGGCGCACCGGAGGGCCTGACCTCGGGTTAGGGCGTTCAGTCACCGTGATCCATGGCGATGATCAGACGCACCTCTCCTCCGACCTCGAGAGCGAGCGCGTGGGCCGCGCTGCCTTTGTTTATGGCGAGGCTCAGGCGCCAGTGGGAGTCGGGGACGAGAACCAACTCTCCCGCCTTGGCCGACCCGAATGTCTCGACGTATCGAACCGACATCTCGCCGTCACCGGCGTCTACTCTCAGGCCGTCACCATACTCCAGCCCAGGCTCTTCCTGCATGACGGAGAGCCTTGCGTTGCCGAAGCGGTCGATGGAGATGATGTGAGTGTCGAAACCTTCTCCCTCTCCTACGAGCGCGCTCGCCGGGCTGAGACGCACCATCGAAGAAGGGTCGACGGGCTCCCCGAGGTCAGAGAGCCCGACTCCGGAAGCAAGATGCGCCGCCACAGGCGCGAAGACGTCGCGGCCGTGAAAGGTGTTGGAGACGGGATGCAGGTGGAAGCGCTCTTCGGTGAGCGCGCGGGCGTCCAAGATGCCACCCAGGGAATCGGCCGCCGAAACGAGCAACCCGTTGTCAGGACCGACCAGCAGCGCACCGCTCTCCGTCCGTAGAGCGAGCCCCCGTCGCTCCGTGCCGACTCCCGGATCCACCACCGCCAGGTAGACCGCGTCGGCGGGCATGTAGCGGGTGGCGTGCTGCAGGATCTCAGCCCCCGTCTCCACGCCGAAGCCAGGTACCTCGTGCGTCAGGTCGACGATCGACACTCCTGGTGCGATCCTCAGCATCACACCCTTGCACGTACCGGCGAAGTCGTCGGTTAGTCCGAAGTCGGACAGAAAGCAAACTGGCCTCATGCCACTAGTATAAAGCTCACCCGCATACCCCGCGGCAACGACCCTCGGCGGCGCCCTTGCCCACCCTGCCGGAGACTACACCAGTCCCCGCTGACGCTAATGGATACATCTCGACCTTAAACTCACTTAACCCTCAACTGACGGTTCATAAACGTACTCTAGCAGATTAAGATTTTGGTCGAGGCTCAACATGTTGTGCTGGTACGTTGTGGGTTACGAACATATTGTACCTGATGCTATATGGTATACATTTTCCGGCTTAGGTAAAGGGATTGCTGGAGGTTGCGGGACTTGTAGGGGGATGCTAGTTTCTGTTCGGGTGATTCCCGCCTACCCGGGGCTCGGTTTAAAGCTTGGGTCCAGGCGTGGGATTGCGACGGGCTTCATCGGCGGGGAGGGGTGATGAAGTCCGGCTAGAGGCTCCTGATGGGGAGGGGCCGATCGTAGCGTCCCGGCAGCATGCTGCCGGGACGTCTTTTTCGCATTTCAGTACTTCAGCATGTCAGCACGCTCAGGCTAACGCCATCGCTTGTCAGCACCTCAGCAAGTGCCTTGGCCGGCGAGACTCCCACACACAGTAAGGCTCCGCTTCGTTAAGCACGGAGCCTTATCCACCGC
>JBPCIR010000014.1:0-6744 GCA_051006095.1 Rubrobacter sp.
GCGCAGACCTACCTCTTCGCGACGGGCGTCACTCTCGCGGCTACCCTCGTCTCGGTTGCGCTGGTATTCCTGGCGGGTCTGGCCGCCTACCTGATGTTCGGGCCGGCCAAAGGACCCGAAGAGCCCATATGCCGCCCACCTGCGTCCCCCGGCATTCCCACGCTCCTACCGCTCGCCGCCGCCCTCGCGCTGGCTCTCTGGATGTTCCTCGGGGTGGCGCCCGGCGGGTGGTTGATGATACCGATAGCGGTCCTTGTCCTCGCCGCGGGGATCGCCTACTGGGCGACGCCTGAGGCGTCCCCGGCGGGCCAGCCCGAAGCTAGCAGACGCGTACCCGCGGCGGCGCGCTACGCGCTGCTCTCGTTGGTGCTAGTGCTCGTGCTAGCGCGCGGCTACCTCGGCCCGATCGTAAACGGCTGGCCATTCCCCAGGGGCGTTGACCGCTACGAGCACGCGGTGATGGCAGGGATGATGATGAGGGAGGGGTCCAACGAGTCGTTCATGCTATACCCACCCGGCTTCCACCTTCTTACCGCCGTGATCTCGCGCCTCAGCGGCTTCGAGCCGCTGGAGCTCTTCCCGATCTTCGCCCCCACGCTCCCCTTGATGGGCGCTCTGGCGTGTTACGCGCTCGCGAAACGCCTCTGGGGCTGGGAGTACGGGGTGGCCGCGGCCCTGACCTCGGGGCTGCTCCTCGGCGGTACGTACCTGCACTTCGAGGAGGCCCGCTACCCTAACTTCATAGGGGAGTATTTCCTGATCGTACTAGCCGTCGCCGCCCTGGTCGGGATGTACGCTACGCCATCGGCGCGTAATGGACTGCTGCTGGCACTACTTGGCTCCTCGACGGTCCTCTACCATCAGATAGCGGGCTACAGCCTCGCCGTGCTGCTCGGATGCGTATGCGTTCTTTTCCTGCCTTACCTGCTCCTGAGGGACCGCAAGAAAGGGGTATCCCTCACGCTCGCGCTCGCGCTCCTCGGCCTCCTCTCCGTTATCTACGCCTGGGACACCTACGACTTGCCCAGCCTCGTAGCAGGAATGCTCGGCGGGTCGGAGACGGGGAGAGGAGGGGAGGCCGTGGCGATGGCGATCGGAACCAAGCCGGCGAACGGACCCTTACACTTCCTTACAACGATGTCACAGCCCGTTCTGTGGATCGGCCTGCTCGGCCTGCTGCTCATGCTGGCTGGAGGTAAGGACGCGAGGGGTAAGCCCGACATCCTTGCGCGCCTCACCCTGCTGGTGTGGACCCTGTTGCTGTTCTTCGGCAGCCTGACTTCCTACAGCGGCTTCCCCGACCGCTTCGAACGCGACCTCGGCGTTCCCCTGGCGCTGCTCGCAGCCCTCGCCCTCGTGACCTTGTTGCGGCCTTCGCCCCGGTCGGGCGGAAGTGCCGTCAAGGTGGCGGCCCTGCTCGCTTTCGCCCTCTCCGTTACCCTAGTGGGTGCGCAATCCGTCCTGAGCCTGGAGCAAGCCGCAGGACCGAGCACGCGCCTCAAAGACAGTCCACCTCCGGCCGAGGTCGTCGCCGCCGGTGAGTGGCTCGGGCAAAACAATGACGGAGGAAGCATAGTCGCAACCCCTTACCTCGATTACGTCCCGAGCCGGGCTATGCTCGCGATGGGCGGGTACACGCGGATGCAGTCCTACGACGCGGCCAGGATAAGGCGCGCGAGGGACCTCCCACCCTTCGGAGCCCCTCCGCTGTGGGACGCGCTGTGGATGCTCCAGCACCCTGAGGGCGAACGTACCGCACAGCTTCTAGAGAAGAACGACGTACGCTACGTCGTGTTCCACAAGCGTTATCCGTGGATAGACTGGCGCCCGTTCGCGCTGCAGAGAGACCTCTACAGGCCGGTCTACGAGAACGACAGCGTCATCATCTTCGCGCCCCGCCGGAACTAACGACTGCTGAGGCCGGATCGCCCGCCCAAATAGGGACGTGCTGATCGTCGAGAGGCGCTGATCTTCCAGATATGAAGCAGACCCCGCTATAATCCCCTCCGCAACTTCGCAAGAGATCCAGGACCGTCGATGGAGTACGAGAAAGAGAACAGGAAGAGCAATGGTCTGGCTTTCGTGCTCGCGGCCTACGCAGCGAGCCGCCTGCTGTACCTGATCTCCGGCTCCCTGCTCGCCTCCGTCGTGCCGATTTCCAGCTTCCAGAGGATAACCATGGATGTGCCTTCCGGGAGTATGAACATCTGGTCGCACTGGGACGGCGAGCACTACGTGGCACTGGCCATGGGCGGGTACCTCAACCCCCCGGACAGTGTCTCCCCGGCTTTCTTCCCACTGTACCCGCTGCTCATGAGGTCCTTCGCTGAGCTCTTCGGCGGTCCTATCTCGAAGGAGGCGCTCTCCGTCTGGGGTCCTCTCCTCTCCCTCCTCTTTCTGCCCTTCGCCCTCTACTTCATCTACCAGATAGCCCTGGATGAATTCGATGAGAGGGTGGCTAAGAGTGCCGTCCTTATCCTCGCCTTCTTTCCGACCACCTTCTTCCTCAACGCCGCGTATACGGAGAGCCTGTTCCTTGCTCTGTCCGCCGGGGCGCTGTGGGCTGTGAGGGTTAGGAAGGATTTGCTGCTCGCGTGTGTTCTGGCCGCTCTTGCGGGGGCTACGCGCAACGTGGGGGTGTTTCTGATGGTGCCTCTAATGTATGAGTGGATAAAGGACATAGAGAGTTTTCGTTGGCGCGGGATCTATCTGTTGCTGGCGCCGGGGGGGCTGGTCGCGTACATGGGATATCTATGGGTGCGATTCGGTGACCCTCTGCTCTTCTACTCCGCGCAGGAGAGTTGGGGCAGGCAAGCCACAGGGCCGCTTGACACCGTGAGTAGAGCCCTGGTGTCGGCGGCCGAAGCAGCGGGCAGGCTCATCGACCCTGGACTCTGGTCCGATCCCACTCTCGGGAACGTGGCTGACCACCTCGCCGGGGCAGGCAACTTCTTCAACCTGGTCTTCTTCGTCTTCGCCGGGGTCGTGTTGCTCGCGGGGTTGAAAGAACTACCCTTATCCCTGACGGTCTACGGCCTGCTGCTCGTCGCCCCCGCCACGCTCTTCGGGACGCCCGAGAGCCCGCTGATGGGTACCCCGCGTTACGTGCTCGTCGCTTTCCCCCTCTTTATCGTGCTCGGGCTCTTGTTCAGGAACAGAGTTCTCTTCGGCGGATGGCTGGTCCTGAGCGGCCTCGTATCCCTTGTCCTGTGCGCGCTTTTCGTGAGCTGGCGGTTCGTCGCCTGATAGCTTGTCAGCTGGTCAGCACGCCGGCTGCGCCGGCTTGTCAGCACTTCAGCTTTTCCTCGGACGGTGCTGCTCCGCGATGTGCGGGGAACCGCGGTCCAGGTGGCCGGGTTCGACGCCCTTGGAGGCGCCCAGAGACGACTTGCTGAAGGCTGAAAGCCGTCCGTAGGGCGGCGTACTGAAAGTGGAGGCCGCAGGCCGGAACGTGCTGACAAGCGACCGAAGGGAGCGTGCTGAAAGGCGCGAAGCGCCATGCTCTATAATGGCCCGAGTGTGTTTGGTGGGAAACGTCTTGGGTGGGAGGAGGTGTCGGGATGGCGGAGAGGGAGTTCAGGCTTCCTGGCTCTCCCTATGAGGATCTGGTCAACATCATCGTGGCTTACGGGACCCGCGACGAGGCGACGAGTGGCGGGGATGTTGGCAAACTGGACTCGGTGCACCAGTCGAGCGTCAGCCGCAACAACGCCTTCCTCACGGAGATCGGGGTTCTACAGGGAGAGAGCAAGAAGCTGATCACGCGCCGCGGGCGCTCACTGGCCGTGGCGCTGGCGCGCAAGGATAGGGTCGAGGTCAGGAGCAATTGGCGCGCCATAGTCGCGGCCAGCGAATTCTTGCAGAACGTGGTCTCCGCCGTGAAGCTGCGCGAGGGGATGCTCTACCCCACCGTCCAGGCCTACATAGCGCACGCCGCCGGCCAACCACGCAACAAGCCCGTGATGAACGGCGCAGGAGCCATCATCGAGATACTCAAGGCCTCGGGTATGCTGAGAGAGGAGGCCGGAGAGCTTGTCGCCACCTTCGACGAGCGCCCTGAAGACGCCGCCTTCGAGGATGGTTCGTCCGCGCAAGTCTCCGATACGATTGATGCCGTGGTCACCGTGGGCGAGGCCGCGGGCACGTCCCCTACGGTAAGCATCCAGGTCCAGGTCCGATGCACGCCTGATGAGATCGATGACCTCGCCCCCCGGCTGAAGGCCCTGCTCAGGGAGCTCTCTACAGAACCCTAGCGCAGACCGAGAGGAGGTCAGAGAGGTGGACGTCTTCCATAGCCCTGTGTTCTCCTTCGATGCAGAACGTCGAGTAGGGCTTGCACTCGGGGTAGAGTTCGATCCAGTTCGCTGCCCGCTCCCTGACCGTAGCGGTTACGCGGCTGCATATCACAAGGTCGGGCACCAGGCGCGCTACCTCCCCATCCAGGGTCTCAGGGTCGGTCTCCAATACCTCGACCCCAGGGTGTAGCTCCCTGAAAACGATGGCTATCGTCTGGCGATACGAGGTGAGTTCGTTGGCCACTAGTATGCGTCTTGTTTCCATACTGAAATAGTGACTCCAGGGAAGACTCTCAGCATCGCGAAAACAGGGGATGTTTTTCTAGCCTCATTGGGTTAGTTCGTCCCTGCCAGTTCTTCGGCCTTATCCACGATGGAGAGCAAGTCGGGGAGTTGGATCTCGGTGAACTCCATGCGCCTGCCGCCGATGCTCGCCACCGAGAACGCCGCGTTCTCTGGGTAGAGCTCTACCCACACCCTGACCCCGCCTTTCAGCGCGTCCGTGGCCTTGCTGCATATGACCATGTCGGGTGAGAAGCGCTCGATGGAAGTATCCAGGGCAGCAGGCTCTACGGTCTCTATCTCGACCTCGGGTCGTAGCTGGCTGATGACAGCCGCAATGCCCTCGCGGTAGGCACGCGGCTCGTTGGCCATCAAGACCCGCGGCCTACCTCCTCGGCGCCGCGCAGAGGCCGCCTCCGCCGCAGGGTCCTTGGAGCGGTTATGGGTCGGCTTCGGCAAGAAGTTCGTGTCTCCTCGGCTAGCTTCGTGCTGTGAGCCGTCCTCCGCGGCCATCGACACGAACGCTCCTGATTCTAGCACGGTGCGCCTCACAAAAGGTCGGGGGGTCTAGACATCGCTCGCCGCGAAAGTCCTGAGATGAAGGCCACTGGCGCCTACCGGATCTCGACCAGGCCGTGGCGGGCTGCGAACACCAGGGCCTGTAGTCTGGAGTGGACATCGAGCTTGCCTAGTATGTTGACCATGTGGGTGCGTTCTGTCTCCACGGTGATGTGCAGCTTCTCCGCGATGTCTTTGCTGTCCAGGCCCTCGCCGAGGGCCCGAAGCACCTGTTTTTCGCGGGGAGTAAGCTTCTCGATGGCCCGCTGGGCTTCGTACTCTTCCTGGCGCTGGCGGCTGACCATCCGCAGCATCTCTATGACCTCTGCCGGCGAGAGCAGCGCCTCCCCTGACTCGAGGCGGCGCACGGCCTCGACGACCTCGCCTATCGCGGCGGACTTGTGCAGCACGCCTGAGGCACCGGCCTCGACGGCCCTGGCGAAGCGGGCCGGTTCCAGGCTGGCGCTCAGGACCAGCGTCATCACGCCCGGGCGGGGGGCCAGCTCTTCGATCAGCTCGAACCCATCCCCGTCGGGTAACGCGAGGTCTACGACCGCTACATCCATCCCGTCAGGCTCCTTGCGCATGAACGCTCGCGCCTCGGCCAGAGAGCCTGCCTGGCCCGTCACGACGAACTCCTGCTCCCGCTCGAACATGAAGGCCAGCGCCTGACGGAACGAAGCGTGGTCCTCGACGAGCAAGATGCGGGTCGAATACTCCCTGGTGTTATTCTCTATGACAGCCACCCTTCTAACGCCACGATGCCTGTACACCATCTTACATCAGCCCGGATGGGCTGAGATGATGCCGCTACCCCTTGACCAGGCGTGAGACGGGTATCGAGAAGCGCACCCGCGTCCCCTCACCCGGCGCGCTCTCCAGGTCGAACTCCCCGCCGAGCTCGAGCGCCCGGTGCCTCATGGACTGCCGCCCTATTCCCGGCCCGGCCTTCTCTGTGTCGAACCCTCGGCCGTCGTCGGACACCACGACGTAGGCGAGCACACCGTCGAGCCCAAGCTCTACCCTGACATGCCCGGCCTCGGCGTGGCGGCGGACGTTCGTAAGCGCCTCCTGGACCAGACGCGTGAGCTCCTGGCCCGCCTTGCCAGGGAGCCTGGACGGGAAATCGTCCTCCACTACCAGCTCGAGCTCGTACCTCCCACGTGCCATCCTTCGGTTCAGGTCGACGAGGTTCTCGAGCGAGGAGACGAGCGAGCGGTCCAGCGTCTCTTTGAGGCGAAGCTCGAAGATGGCGCCGCGCAGCCCCTCTACGGAGCGTTTGAGTGCATCGGCCGTGTCCTGTAGGGCCGGGTCCGGATCGCCATCCGAGACGACCTGCATGACCTGTATCTCCTGCAGCGCGTAGACGATGTCCTGGAGAGTGCTGTCGTGAAGCTCCCTGGCCAGCCTGTTGCGTTCGGCTTCCCTGATCTCCTCCAGCATGCGCTCAGCCCGCTTGCGCTCCGTTACGTCGTGGGCGACAACGCACATGGCCTTTTCACCATTGTAGGGTACGGCGCTCACGTTGACCTCGACGTCGGCCAGCGAGCCGTCCTTGCGACGGTACTGCCTCTCACCGAGGGAGCGGCGTCCCTCCTCCATAATACGT
>JBPCIR010000015.1:0-8534 GCA_051006095.1 Rubrobacter sp.
CGTCTCGTGGGTTCGAATCCCACCCTCTCCGCTTTTCCGCCTCGCACGCGCTCGGGTGGATCGGGGGTGATCCGGACACCCTCGAGCCGCGTAGAGTAAGGCATGGGAAAAACGGAGGAACCACCGAGGTTGCCCGAAGGCTACCGGCTGGACCTGGCCAGCGACCCCCACGCGCCCGCGCTCCTTCGCCCGAACGGCGTCGTGGTGGCGCGCTTCGGCGCCTGGGGCATGACCTACGAGGCCGTCGAGCGAGAGGCCTGGGGGACCTTCTCCACAGAAGCGAGCAACCGTATCGAGGCCGGAAGCCCGTAGCCTGGCCTAGCCCCGCCTGATTCCGCAGAGGGTCCCGCCCGCGAAACCCGGAGGAGTCGGGTTTTTCGAACTTCGCCTCCACGGAGTTCTAAAAAGTTCGCTCGGCGGTTGGCTTCGTAACGCCACTCGTAACGCTTGGGAGACGGCAGTGCTGTAGAGTGGTGTTGTGACAGAAGGGGCAAAGGAGCAACAGGGACGAGGAGTCGACGGGATGAGCCCCCGCGCCGCCGCTCGGTTGTCTTGGGCGTTGTGGGTACTCTCCGTCGCCTTGACTGTGTTGAGCCTCTGGCTTCTGGTTCTGAACCTGTCATACCCTAGCGTACATATCTACGACTTTTGGGTTGAAAGTACGCTGGCCGCGATGGCTTCTCGACCGTTGGCGCCGTGATAGCGTCACGCATTCCACCCGAAAACCCAATAGGTTGGCTCCTCTGCATTGTAGGCTTTCTGTTCGCGGTAACTCACTTTACTGCCGAGTATGCCATCTATACCCTACTGGCAGCGCCTGGATCACTACTTGCTGCTGGCGAAGCTGCAGCCTGGTTTACCTCTTGGCTTTGGGTCCCGCAGCTCGGTTCTATTGTGTTCGTCGGACTTCTCTTCCCCGATGGTCGGCTGCCGAGCAGGAGCTGACGATGGTTTGCGTTGCTCAGCGTGCTCTCGGTGCTAATCGGAGCGGTTTTGGGTGCGGTATCTCCTGGGCCGAGTATCGCCCTTGGCTCTATCCATAACCCACTCGGGATCGAGAGTCTGCCGAACGCGTACAAGCCGCTTCAGATGCTCATGATCGTTCTCATAGCGGTGGCAGCAGGCTCGCTGCTGATACGATGGATCTACGCCAGGGGCGTAGAGCGCCAGCAGATCAAGTGGTTTTCCTATGCTACAGCGCTACTGGCCAGCGGCGCCATCCTCCAGTACGCCATCTCCGAGCCGCTGGACCAGGTTCTTCTCGGATGGGTCGGACGCACACTCGTTCTGGCTGGCCTCGCAGGAATCCCTATCTCCATGGGAATCGTCATAACACGCTACCGGCTCTACGAGATAGACCTCATCATCAACCGTACCCTCGTCTACGGCTCTTTGACGGCCACGCTGGTCGCACTCTACTTCGGAGCCATCGTAGTGTTGCAGAGAGTGTTCGTAGCCCTAACCGGTCAGAAGTCCACCCTTGCGGTAGTGGCTTCTACCCTCTTGATCGCAGCTCTTTTCACTCCGTGGCGTGGTCGCATCCAGTCCTTCATTGACCGCCGCTTCTATAGGAGGAAGTACGACGTGAGGAAGACCCTGGAGGTGTTCTCCGCCAGGTTGAGGGAGGAGACGGACCTGCAAGCCGTGAGCGAGGATCTTGTCGGGGTGGTTAGGGAGACGATGCAACCGGCCCACGTCTCTTTATGGCTGCGCCCCGATGCTGCGCCCAGCGACGACGCGCAGGTTCCCTAGAGAGCACAGCACCTTATTCACCCCAGCGCGTGCAAGGAGGATTCTCCGATGTCGGCATTCAAGATCTCGCATAAATGACTCCGGAGTGTGCTCGAATGCCCGGTGTTCCGGTGCCGCCAGCGGGGGCCGAACTCAAGTTGTTGTGGACCACATCCCGACCCTGCGGGTGCTCTCGGGGCCGACCACCCACAGCCGCGAATGCCCCTTGGGGGCCAGGAACTCTATGAGCCCATCCCCGACCGTGAGTATCGCGAAAGCTTCCAGCAGTCTCCTCTTCCGCACGGCGCCCTCTCCTCCCGTTTTCGTGCCGCGTCACGCGAGCCCGCTGATTCTACAACTTTGCCTGCTAGACCGATGATAGAATGGTCAAGATGACTTGTTCGACATCGCGGAGGCGAATGTGGCCGAGAAGGTGAGGGTAACGGAGGCGAAGGCGCACCTTTCGGAGCTGATGGCGCGCGTCGGGTATGGGGGGAGCGCTTCGTCATAGAGAGGCGGGGGAGACCGCTCGCCGCGCTGGTAAGAGTGGAGGACCTGGAGCGTCTGGAAGCGGAGAGGAGGGATGACTCCTCGCGGTCGCTGGGAGCGCTCGCTCTCGTAGGAGCGTGGGGTGAGGTGGAGGATCACGATCTGGACACGCTGCTGGAGGAAGTCTACGCCGAGCGTGAGCGCGACACCGGGCGTTCGGTAGATCTCGGGTCTTGATGTACCTGCTTGACACCGACATCCTGAGCAACCTGATGAAGCGCTCCCCATCGAATCGGGCCAAGAGAAAGGGCTGGGGCCACGAAGGGTCCCAGCCTTGGCGCTGCCTTGGTTCTATGGACTGAACTTGATCGTGTCAGATGCCGCAGCCGAGATGTTGCCAGCTCGGTCCTTGTACTGCACGTACACAGTCTTCGTGCCAGCTCCCGTGCTCAGCGTCCACGACTTGCTCGTCGAGTAGTCAAACCAGCTACTCCAGGTGGTCGTGCCACCGTTTCTGAATCGCATGGAAATCACCCCTGAAGCCGGGGAGGGTCGCATGCGGAGAGCTTGAGCGTCACCGAGCGGCTCGAGGTTGAGGCGTTGCCGCCGTTGATAGAGATGGTGCCCTTAGGAACTACGGTGTCAACGAACCAGCTGCGACTGTCCGGGGTGGCATCGACATTTCCGGCTTTGTCGATGGCTTTGACCCTGAAGGTGTGGTTGCCCTGGCTCAGGGGGCCCGGGTAGTTCTTGGGGGAGGTGCAATCTGTGAAGGAGGAGGCGTCACGGCTGCACTTGAAGGTAGATCCATCCTCAGATGAGGAGAATCTAGGACGGTTGAAGGTATCATTGGCAGTGTCGTTGCTAGGAGTAACGCTCGCCATCTCAAGTCTCTCTACCTGCCCTCTTCGCTTCCATTACATCTCTCAATGTATCGGGGAAGCGTTATCCGGGCGTTAGCTGGAGGGAATTGAGGAGTGAGTATTTCTACTCATTTTCGATGCGAATCAGAGAAATATGGCTAGGTTTGCTTTTGGAGCCATTCGTCTTTCAGGACGGCGTAGAGGTACTCGTCGGCCCATCCTCCCTTGAACCACACGTTCTCCACAAAGTGCCCTTCCCGACGCAAGCCCAGCCGCTCGAGCAACGCCACGGAAGGCGCGTTCCTGCAATCCGCTATGGCGACGACTCGATGAAGCCCCAGCACGTCGAACGCGTAATCCAATAGGCGAGAGACGGCTTCCGAAGCGAGACCCCTCCCCTGATACTCCCGCGCCAGCGTAAATCCGATCTCAGCCCCGTAGGGTTCGTGCTCGGCGACCCTCAAGGCGCAGTCCCCGACGAGATCTCCCGTCTCTTTCGATTCAATGGCAAACTGGAACCACTCGCCCGGTACGCCCGGTTGCGCAGACTCCATCTCTCGAATGAAGGCCCTCGCTTCTCGCTCGTCTAAGGAGTCCCAGGATTGGTAACAGGCCACCTCGGCATCGTTGCGGTAAGCAACGAAAGAGGCCAGGTCGGAGTCTTCGAAGCGCCTGAGGATTATGCGCTTGGACTCGATCCGGGTGAATGCCGCCTCACTCATCTGAGGCCATTATGCCTGATGCGCTCCGTGCTAAGCTGTTGGAGGAAGCCGGGCTCTGAGAAAGGAAGAAAACGCCTGGGTTGGATCCGCAACTCACCCTGGGCCAGGTCGCGCCTGGTCTTGCCAGCGAAGACTTCGAGGGACATTTCGTCGACACGTTGGATGCACACGCAATCCAGCCATAAGGAGGTCGCTACATGGCCAACTCAACCAATCAGGCCGAAGGAGGGTTCTTCTCCAGGATAGCCTCCGACTTCACCACCAGAGCCTGGGTCCTAATACCCGTCGGGGTTGGCATCAACTTCGTCGGAGGGACTCTGGTAACCGTGCTGAAGTTGCCGATCTTCCTCGACACCATCGGAACGATACTGGTTGCGCTGCTTGCGGGGCCATGGGTCGGGGCCCTTACGGGCCTCATTACGAACCTGATCCTGGGGGTAGCGGACCCGACCTTGATCGCCTTCGCCCCGGTCAACGTGGCGATAGGCCTGATCGCCGGTTTCCTGGCGCTCAATGGCTGGTTCAAGACCTACCCGAAGATCGTCGCGAGCGGTCTGATCATCATGCTCACGGGCGTGATCCTCTCAGCCCCCATAGTGGTTCTCGCCTTCGGCGGCGTCACCGGCTCGCCTGGCCGAAGCGCCATGACCGCTTTTTTCCTGGCTACGGGCAGCAACATCTGGCAGAGCGTATTTGCCGTGGGGGTGATCGTCGAGGTGGTCGACAAATTGATCAGCGTCTTCGTCGCCGTGTTCGTCGCCAGGGCCATCCCTGAACGTTATCGTCCGCAAAAAGCCCAGCAGACCATATAGTGTCTCCTCGGCCGTCCGAGTAGATGTTCGACTACAGGCCAGGAGATAGCCCCGTTCACCTCCTCAATCCGGTTACAAAGCTGGCGGTAGTCGTTGGGCTCATGGTGATAGTCTTTCTGCTGCCAAACCCCTGGGGACCGGCGCTCATCGCCGTCACGCTCCTTGGTGTCGCGGCCGTGGCCGGGTTCAGTGGTAGGGTGGCGACGCTCGCCGCCGTCATAACAGGGCCGTTGCTGATAGCGGTCGTGCTCGTCCAGGGACTCTTCTACACCGGCAACGAGACCCCGCTCATCGCAGTGGGACCAGTGACCTTCTGGGAGGAAGGGGTGACTTATGGTCTGCTGGTCTTCTTCAGGGTGCTTGTGGTCGTGTGCGCCGTCTTGATCATGGTGTTCTCCACCCATCCCAAGAAGATGATGGTCGCCTTTATAGACAAGGGGTTATCCCCGAAACTGGCCTACGTGTTCATGGCCTCGCTCCAGTTCATCCCCGATATGCAGCGGCGGGCCAGGGCCATAATAGAGGCCCAGCAAGCCCGCGGGCTCGACCTCAAGTCGAACCTCTGGCGCCGTTTCCAGGCCCTTCTGGCAATGCTGATCCCACTCCTCACGGGAGCTTTGATCTCCGCCGAGACCAGGTCGCTGGCTCTCGAAGCCAGGGGATTCAGCAGAGGCGGCATGCGCAGCCACCTGATCGAAGTGCCCGACAGGACGTCCGACCGCGTAATCCGCTGGTCCGTCGCGGCAATCGTGGTGCTGGTCGCACTTTGGAGGATAGTGTTGTGATTTACTGGGACAGCGTTCTGGCTGCGGAAAAACATGGTAGTCCCTCCCATACGTCATTCCCGCGAAAGCGGGAATCCACTACTACGAGGAGGTCCCTGGGCAATGGCATGCTAACTCGTACCGTTGGCATGCGCCCGGACTCGGTATGAGCCTTATAGAGATCGAAGACCTCACTTTCTCTTACGCCTCCCAACACGAGCCGGCTCTCAGGAACCTGAGTTGCAGCATCGAGCAGGGGAGCTTCGTCGGGATCACCGGCCTCGCCGAGGCCGGCAAGTCCAGCTTCTGCCGCCTGATCTCCGGCTATATCCCGCACTTCTTCCACGGGGAGTTCTCAGGTACGGTGAGCGTCGCCGGAAAAGACACTAAAGAGACCACCATCGGGGAGCTCGCTGAGAGGGTCGGCTTCGTCTTCGAGAATCCTTTCGACCAGTTGACCGGCGCGAGCCTCACGGTGCTCGAGGAGGCGGCCTTCGCCCTGGAGAACATGGGTCTTGCCCGCGAGGAGATACGACCGCGGGCGGAGAAGAGCCTCTCCCAGGTAGGAATGGAAGATCTGACCGACAGGCATCCCCAGCAGCTCTCCGGGGGACAATCTCAAAGGTTGGCGCTGGCTTCGGTCCTCGCCGTCCAGCCGGAGATTTTCATCCTCGACGAGCCAACCTCGCAGCTGGACCCCCTCGGTGTCGAGGAGGTCTTCGACGTCATCTCGGAGATGCACCGCAGTGGCTACACCGTTATCGTCGTCAGCCAGGACCTCGACCACCTTGCGGTGCACTCCGACCGCCTGATCGTCATAGACAAGGGCGAGATAAAGTGGGACGGAGAACCGCGGAAGGTCCTGCTTCAGGCCGCGGAGGCCAGATACCCCATCCTGATCCCCGACGTACTCGAGATCAGCCGTAAGCTAAGGGCAGCGGGACGAATCCCTTCGAGCCCCCCGGCGCCCCTGACCGTCGAACAGGCCGCCACGGAGCTGTACTCGATAAACACCCTAGGCTCTGCCGCAGATGCCATCGCCACGGGCAAGACCTCGCGCCATTCGAAGGCGGATAGTAGTAAACAGCTCGTATTCGAGGATGTACACTACGATTATCCTACCGGGGTGTCCGCGATCCGCGGCGTCTCGCTGAGTCTTGACGGAGGCTGCGTCTGTATCGTCGGCCAGAACGGCGCCGGCAAGACCACCTTTGCCAAACATCTCAACGGCTTGCTGAGGCCGACGCGGGGCCGCGTGCTGGTCGGGGGCAAGGACACGCGTGAGTACAGGATCGCCGAGCTCGCCAGAGAGGTTGGGCTGGCCTTCCAGAACCCTGACGACCAGCTCTTCAGGAGCACGGTGGAGGAAGAGGTTCGTTTCGGACCTGACAACGTGGGCGCGAGTCCCGAAGAAGCGAAGCGTCTGGTAACTTCCGCTATAGACCTCATGGGCCTGGAAGCGGTAAGGGAGAAAAAACCTCACGACCTGGGGTTATCTGAGCGTAAACGGGTAGCGACAGCGTCCGTGATCGCCATGAACACCCCCGTCGTGGTCCTTGACGAACCGACAGGGGGACAGGACGCGGAGGGGATCGAACTGCTGGGCCACCTCGTAGGCCATCTCGTTCAGCAAGGGAAGCTCGTGGTCGTCGTAACTCACGACGTGAAGTTCGCCGCCAGGCACGCCGACAGAGTAATAGCGCTCCATCAGGGAAGGGTGTTGCTGGACGATGACCCGAGAACGGTCTTCGCTCGAGAGGAGGCCCTGGCCCTTACCCACGTGGAGCCCCCGGCGGTCACCAGGCTCGGAAAGATGCTGGAGCTTGACGAGACCTTGCTCTCGCCCGAGGAGCTTCTGGCCGTCTTCGCCCGTGCCGAGGACTCGTGAAGATATAATGGCGGCCATCGCCGCCAGTTCGCAAGGTATTGAAGCCTCGCGGGGAAATGGCTACTATGGGCAGCGTGGGGGATGACTCTGCACTGAGACTGACGCTCCGACAAATACGGCGACTTCGACCAGGGAAGGGCACATGAATCGATCACTCGCACGCCTGCTAAAGATAGTGCTTCTCATCGCTGCTTTAGGCCTGATGTTACCGGCCTCCGGCGCGCTCGGCGCGAAGCCGGCACAGACGTCAAAGCAGCCGACCGCGACCGGAACGGGCGGCGCCGTGGCCACGGTGGATCTCGATGCATCGCAGGTGGGGATGCAGGTCCTGAAAAACGGTGGCAATGCGGTGGACGCCACAGTCGCCACGGCCGCCGCTCTGGGCGTCACCGAGCCGTATTCGTGCGGTATCGGCGGTGGCGGCTTCATGGTCGTCTACGACGCGAGCGAAGGGAGAGTCTCGACCATCGACAGCCGAGAGACTGCCCCTGAGGACTTCGCCCCCAACAGCTTTATCGACCCCGACACGGGTGAGCCCATCCCGTTCGACCAGCGCGTCACGAGCGGCCTCGGCGTCGGGGTGCCTGGCACGATCCGGGGTTGGGAGCAGGCGCTCGGTGAGTTTGGCTCAAGGCCCCTCTCGGAGCTACTGCAACCCTCCATCCGGCTCGCCGCCCGCGGCTTTGTAGTGGATCAGACCTACCGCCAGCAGACGCTGGACAACCTCGAGCGTTTCAACGACTTCACCTCGACCCGCGAGACGTTCTTGAGAGATGGGCAGGCGCCCGCAGTCGGCTCGACGTTCCGTAACCCCGACCTCGCGGCCACCTACAGCCGCATCTCCGACGGTGGTGGCTCCGTCTTCTACTCCGGCCGCACCGCCAGGACCATCGTCGACACGGTACAAGATCCGCCGGTCGCCGACCCGGAGCGCTACGTGCGGCCAGGCCTCATGACCACGACCGATCTGGCTGGCTACCGCTCCCTCGAACGCGCCCCGACCGTAAGCTCCTACCGGGGCTTGCAAGTGTACGGGATGGGGCCGCCTTCCTCGGGCGGTTCGACCGTCGGCGAGGCGCTCAACATCCTGGAGGGCTACCAGATGGCGACGCTCCCTCGCGAAGACGCGCTCCACTACTACCTCGAGGCCTCGCGATTCTCATTCGCCGACCGGGGCGAGTACCTCGGCGATCCGGCCTATGTCGACGTACCGCTCGAGGGGTTGCTCTCTGACGGTTTCGCGGCGGATCGGCGGTCTCTGATCA
>JBPCIR010000016.1:0-7543 GCA_051006095.1 Rubrobacter sp.
CCGCCTCCCTTCGCTGTTCCCAGGCTGGCGTTCTCAAGGTGCCAGGGGCGATGGCGTTCACGCGAATACCGGAGGGTCCGTAGCGGACGGCGAGGCTCCTCGTCAGGTTGAGGATACCGGCCTTGGCCGCGCTGTAAGCTTCGTTACCGTAGTAGCCCAGGGCGTTCACAGAGCTGATGTTGAGAATAACCCCATACCCATTCTCTACCATGCTGGCCAGCACCGCCTGCGAGCACAGAAAAGGGCCCTTCAGCGTGACGCCCACGTCCTCATCCCAGGTCTCTGTGCCGAGACTGAGGAAGCCTTCGTCGGTAGCCTTCGCCGCGTTGTTGATCAGTACATCCACCGGTCCGAACGCCTCGCGGGTCGCCTCGACCATGGCTCTTACCTCGGACACGTCGGTTACGTCCGTCGTTCGAGCCAGGGAGTTGCCACCCGCATCGAAAATCTCCTCCGCGACCGCGGCCGCGCGGCCCCTCGCTATGTCAGCGACCACGACGGCGGCGCCCTCCTCAGCGAAACGGTGCGCCAGTACCCGACCCAGTCCCGAGCCGCCCCCCGTTACGATGGCAACCCTATCCTCGAAACGCATCTCTACCTCCCGATCCCGTCGCTGCCACCAATATAGACGAAACGGTGGTCCCCCGGTCCCGTAGGGTGGTCGATGAGCCCAAAAAATACGCCAATTGCATGAGGTAGCGTCCTGGAGATTTCGCTAGAGTTGGCACGAAAGTTCTTGCACGGGTAAGGGAGGACACCGATGATGACCAGGAAGAGTGCCCCAGGTGGTTTCACACCTGCAAGAACACTAGGCGTGACCTCGGTCGTTGGGATCACTGTGGCGCTGCTGCTGATGGTGGTGCAGGCCGCATCTCGACCCGCTCACGCGGCCTCGGACCGGCTCCCCGATCTGGGGATGGCCAAGTTCAAGGACTTGCGAATCCAAAGGGCAAACGACGGTCGGAGGCTTTTGCGCTTCAGTTCCATACTCGTCAACGTCGGGGCAGGGAGGTTCGAGGCGCGCGGTCGGCGCCCCGGCACCGGCACGCACACCATGAGGGTCAGACAGCGGATCTACAACGGCGCTGGCGGCTACCGCAGCGTTCGCACCGGTGCCGTCATGTACTTCGCAGGCGGCCGCCACGGCGATGACGGGCACTTCCACTGGCACATACGCAACCTGGAGAAATTCAAGCTTACGCGGCTCGATAACGGGAGGAAGGTAGGAACGATAGCCAAGCACGGCTTCTGCTTCTTCGACAACTATCGCTACGGCTCCACACGGGCCCCCTTCTACACAGCGGCCCGCGGGGCCTGCGGCGACTCGTCCTCGGACCTTCGAGTGAGTATGGGCCTCTCGCGGGGTTGGGGCGACATATACAAGTGGAACCTGCCAGGCCAGTACATCAACATCACGGGTCTCTCCCCAGGGAGGTACAGGCTCAGGGGAGTGGCGGATCCGTCCGGTTGGTTCAAAGAGAAAGACAACTCCAACAACTTCACCTGGGTCGACCTCCAGATTGGGAGGAACGGTGTGAGGGTACTGGACCGCGGTCCCAGCGCTTAGAGCGATTCAACTATAGCCAAGAGTTGAATGCGGATACGCAGGAGGCCGACACCACTGCGAGCCGCCCGCAGTGGTGGTGGAAGAATGTGAGAGTGGTGTGTCGCACTGCAAAGTTTCCGCACTTAGCGTATAAAGGGCACGTGAGACCACGTGAGCCGGAAGGAACAAGTGACGATGTACGGTGAGAACGCGCCACCTTCCTGGACGCGGTTGCCCGGCGCGCGTTGCCGGGCGGTCGAGCACCTGACGAAGCTGGACGGTCTCAAGGAGTTCGAACTTTTCGAAGGGCTCGAAGAGGGATTCTTCCAGGATCTCGCGATAGCGGCCGAAGTGCTCGAGGTCGGCGCAGACACCGCCCTATACAGGGAGGGCGAGCCCTCTGGGGCCGTGTACTTCGTCGGTGAGGGGCGCGTGAAGCTCTACCGTTCCTGGGGCGGGCCGAAGGCGCGGGATCAGATCCTCGGCGTTGTCGGCGACGGCTCCGTGCTCGGCCTCGGGGCGGCCCTCGAAGGCCGGACGCAGACCCAGGGGGCCACGGCCCTTACCGACTGCGTGCTCTACGCCGTCTTCCGCGACGACCTGTTCGAGATCATGGGCCGCTTCCCCGACGGCGCCGTCAGGCTCTCCAGGGCGCTGGCAGCGAGGGCCCGCGAGTTGGAGGACCTCGTCGGCGACCTGGTCTTCCGCAGCGCCCCACAGAGGGTGGCGCGGATGCTGCTGAACCTCGCAACAGAGGAGGGCCGCGTCACCAAGAGGGGCGTAGTCTTCGCGCCTTCTCTGAGCCGGCAGGAGATGGCCGAGGCTACGGGCATCTCGCGAGAGGCCCTCTCACGCGCCCTCTCGCGCCTCGCCAAAGAGGGCATCCTCGACCTCGGCAGCAAGACCATAACCATACTCCAGCCAGCCGAACTCCGCTCCCGTACCTGAGAACGGCTCGCAGCAAGCACGGTTTTTGACCAGGATCACACGACTGCATGATCGAGGTCATCGGCTGTGATGACGCTGGTCAACGGCGGGTGTTGAGGGTGGGGGCTGGCTGGTATAAAGCCGCTACGAGACGTTCAGAGAGGAGGCCCTTTTGACCTATGTGATCACGGAGCCGTGTATCGGCACCAAGGACCAGAGTTGCGTCGAGGTCTGCCCGGTCGATTGCATCTACGACGCCGGCGACCACTTCATGATCAACCCCGAAGAGTGCATCGATTGCGGCGCCTGCGAGCCCGAGTGCCCGGTCGAGGCTATCTTCCCCGAGGACGAAGTCCCCGACGACATGGAGAGCTACACCACAAAGGCCGCCGACTACTTCGAGTAACAGAAGCATGCAAGGGAACTCGAGAGGAGGGGCTCAGGCTCCTCCTCGTTGCGAGCAAGTCAGCATTTCAGCTTGTACTGGCTGATTGCGTGATTCGCGGTAGGTAAATACCACTGCGAATCGCATCTATACTCTCCCGCATGGAAGCAGGTAGCTGGCTGACGCTCGGTAGGGAGTACCTGTACCAGAGTCCTTGGTGCGCCTTCCGGGTGGACGAGGTCGAATTGCCTGGCGGGGCGCGGATCGCGTACGGTGTCCTGGAGAGCGGTGGGTTCGCCGCCGTAGTGCCCGTCACGGAAGGGGGAGACGTGGTGCTCGTGCGCCAGTGGAGGCAACCTCTGGATGCCTTCACGCTGGAGCTGCCGAGCGGCGGGGTCGACGCGGGCGAGGAGCCCGAGCGGGCGGCCAGTAGGGAGCTCTTCGAAGAGACGGGCTACAGGGCCAAGGGGTTGGAGCACCTGGTCTCCTTGCATACAAGCACGGGGCGGAGCACGGAGATCTGCCACCTTTTCAGGTGCGCGGCGGTGAGTGATGAGCGTGGTCCGCGGCCAGAGCCTACCGAGTTTATACAGGTGGTGGAATTACCACTCGGGGAGGCTTTGCACCTGGTGTCTGACGGTGGGATCTCTGACGCCGCCACCGTGCTCGGGTTGCTCTGGGTTGCGGGCGGTGGTGCTGCTACCGGCGGTGGGTTACACTAGCGCTACAAAGACCGGGGAGCCGTGAGGCTGAGAGGGCACGCAGGTGCCGACCCGCTGTACCTGATCCGGGTAATGCCGGTGCAGGGAGGTCTCGGAATCTCTTATCGGCGCATCCCCGCAGACCGGAAGGAGGATGCGCGTTTGAACGCCTTCAGAGACACCAGGGTACTTACCGAGGCGGCGCTCGCCGTAGCACTGGCGTTCGTTCTTGGATTCTTCGTGCTCTTCAAGATGCCGTTCGGCGGCTCTGTCTCGCTGGAGATGATCCCCCTGATACTCCTCGCCCTCAGGCAGGGCTGGAAGGTTGGCATCGTCGCTGGAGCGGCTTACGGTCTGCTAGATCTCGCCATCGATCCCTACGTGGTACATCCCGTGCAGTTCCTCCTCGACTATCCTCTGGCCTTCGGCGCCCTTGGCCTCGCGGGACTCTTCCAGCCCACGGCGCGGGGTGCGGTCCTGGGCGCCACAGTGGCCGTTCTGGCGCGCTTCTCGTTCCACTTCCTCTCGGGCGTGGTCTTCTTCGCTTCCTTCGCGCCTGAGGGCTTCAACCCTTACCTCTACTCGGCGGCTTACAACGCGGCGTACCTGGTCCCTAGTCTCGGCATCGCTATCGTGGTCACGGTGGTGCTGCTGAAGGCGCTCGAAGGAGCGCAGCCCTCGCCAAGGCAGCTGCACTACCGGCGCTCGAAAACCTCGTAGCGTGCTGGCCGCAATCTTCCTGAACGGCTCTCCCGACTCGCCGGACCTTCTCAGGCGCGTCGCCGGACGTGCAGACCTGGTGGTCGCCGCCGACGGCGGGGCCAGGTACGCGCTGGAGGCTGGGGTCGTCCCTGACCTCGTCGTTGGGGATATGGACTCGTTGGGAGAAGGCCTCGCGCGGGAAGTCGAGAGTCGCGGAGCCTCCCTGGAGCGCCACCCGGTGAGGAAAGACAAGATGGACGGCCATCTTGCGGTATTTGCCGCCAGGGAGCGGGGGGCGACAGCGGCCGACCTCCTCTGCGCCGTGGGGGGGAGGCTGGGAGCCCTCTTCGCCGTCACGCACATCCTGCTCGCCGCCGAGCGGATCGGCCTGCATTCCACGGTCGTTGCCGACCGGGGACGGATGTTCGTGGTCGAGGCCGGCTCGAGGAAGGTGGAAGGAGCGTCGCAGGACAGCATCTCGATCTTCCCCCTGTCCGGTCCTGCCGCCGACGTTACCCTCGAAGGTATGGAGTATCCACTGGAGAACGCCACCCTGGAGCCAGGAGATACCCTCGGGTTCCACAACGAGCTGATCGGCAACGAGGCAAGGGTAAGCGTGGGGAATGGCGCACTCCTCGTGGTGCAAGAGACCGAATGCCCGTGACAGGGTATACGGACCCCCCCGCGCTCGAGTTCTAAGATTGGCGTCGCTTATGCGTACGGCTTTTCGACCCGAGACGGTTCTTGGCAGGATAGAGCACCGCCCCTACCCCGTTCCCTCCGGTCCGTGGGCCCTCGGGATGAGCTGGCGGGACCTGCTCTTCATGCACTGGCCCGTCGAAGTGGACGATCTCAGGCCCCTCGTGCCGCCAACCCTGAGCATCGACACCTTCGAAGGCAGCGCCTGGCTCGGCGTCGTACCTTTCGACATGATCGGCGTAAGGCCCCACTTCCTGCCAGCTGTCCCGGGGCTCTCGCACTTCCCCGAGATAAACCTGCGCACCTACGTGACGGCGGAAGGCAAGCCTGGCGTCTGGTTCTTCTCCCTGGACGCCCACAGCCGCGTAGCTGTCCGCCTCGCCCGCGCCACATTCCACCTGCCTTACTTCGACGCCGAGATGTCCTGCCATGCCTCAGGCGAAGAGGTCGACTACCGGAGCGTGAGGACACACAGGGGCGCGCCGGAGGCGAAATTCGCGGCCCGCTACAGACCCGTCGGGGAACCCTTCGAGAGCGGCAAGGGATCCATCGAGAACTTTCTGACCGAACGCTACTGCCTCTACAGCGCGGACAGAAAGGGCAACGTCCGCCGCGGAGAAGTCCACCACCATCTCTGGCCCCTCCAGCCCGCCGAGGCCGAGGTCAGCACGCTCGCGATGACCCAGCAGATAGGCCTGAAGCTGCCCGAGACAGACCCGGTCCTTCACTTCTCCAAACGCCTGGACGTTCTTGCGTGGCTACCGCGACGGGTAGCCTCGTAAGCCTGGCAGGTTCGCGCAAGAGCGGTTCGCGAACAGCCTCTACGGGCCATATACTTGCCAAATGCAGAGCAGACCCGAAATCTTCGGTACGGTCACGCTTTGAAGGCGGATCTCGTCTCCGGCCTCCTGCCTCTCAGGGAGGACGGACGTATGCTCCTGCTCCAGCGCCCGACGGGTACCTGGGAGCCGCCGGCCGGACGTCTCCAGCCAGGCGAGAGCTTCGAGGAGGGGGCCGTCCGCGAGCTCTATGAAGAGACCGGCATCCTGGCCACTCCCCAGCGGATCATCGCTACCTGGGTCGGCGAGACGCCGAGCGGTAGACGTCTGGCCTCCGTTACCTACGCAGGACGAGTAGGTGAAGGAGAGGTCCGTCTCTCAGAAGAGCATCTCGACCACAGGTGGGTGACGCTCGGGGAGTGGATGTCGTTGCCGAGCTGGTGGAGCCACGAGAACATTCGGCGCATCGCCGGGCCCGTAGGGACGGTTCGCGAACCGGCCTTACACGAACGGCCCAAACCACCCACACCTCCCGAACCTCGCGAAGACACCGGCGTGGTCCCGGCCAACCTCGGGGCGGGAGCGGTGCTCGTGGATCTCGGAGACGCAGAGCCGCGGGCGCTGCTGCTAAGGCGCCGCAAACCACCCGTGGGGCTCTGGGAGAACCCTGGCGGTATGCTCGAAGAAGGCGAGGACTTCGAAGCCTGCGCCAGCCGCGAGCTCCACGAAGAGACCAGCGTGCGGGCCAGGATCGAAGATCCCTGGTGGGCCAGGGTCGAGCCCTGGCGCAGTCCTGAAGATCCCGAGCTCTACGCCGGCGTGGGCTTTCTGGCAAGACATCGAGGAGGAGAGATAGAACCGGAGGCCGCCGCCCACGACGCTTTTCTGTGGGTCACGGAAACCGAGTGGATCTCGCTGCGTACCTGGTATACGAGAAGAGAGTCAGACGTTCTCTGGAGAGCCGTCAGGGAGATGCAACGATAAACGAGCAGGAGAACAGGCAAAGAGCGGACGAGGAGCCTCGCAGTACGAAAGGGGTGAGCCTGACGCGGCTCTTTGGAATAATCCTACTTGTGGCCGCTGTCCTGTTCTGGGTGGCGGCCCCGGCCGTGCTGCTAACCCCGCTTTCCGCTGGGCAGAAGGCCTGGACGAGTTCGGCCTTCCTGGTCTTGGGAGAGGTAGCGCTCTGGGTTTCGGCCGTGGTGCTCGGTCGCAAGGCCTCTTCGACCTCCTCGAGCCCCGAGCGCGCATCGCCTAGAAACACGCCGGCGAGCTCGGCCACGATATCCGTCTCCTCCTCGCCCTGCAGCACGCGCAGCCCAGCGAGCACTTCACGGTCGACGGGGGCTTCCATTCGCACGGTGCCACCGTCGAAGGGTGGAGCCGGTGCCCATCTCTTGCTAAGGTCCATTCTTCCTCCAGCGCTACAGAACCCCTCGACTGCCTTGAATACGTTGTCAGCGACCGCATAGATGCCTCGCAAGGCAAAGAGGTCAGAGACCTCTTTGCAAGCAATTCAGCATTCCAGCTTGGTTTCACTGAAATCTGATGCCCGAAGCCTGTGGCCGCCGTCTGTAGGGCCCAAGCCTCTCTGCAAACCGCTTTAGAGCGCAGCCTGCTTTCTACAGCACGGCGCAGACAGAGCCTAAGGCGATCTGCAGCAGGTCAATTCCTCTTCGAACCGCGCATTCGGCTGCGAGCGAAACCAAGAGCTGAATTGCTGACTAGCTGAAGTGCTGACAAGCTGAAATGCTCTATGCGCGCGGCAGATACACGGTGAAGGTCGACCCTTCTCCAGGGGTGC
>JBPCIR010000017.1:0-12143 GCA_051006095.1 Rubrobacter sp.
GGCGCGACGAAACCTACGAAGGATCTCTGCGCGCGGCCGTGGAGATACTCGACCTTTGAGCGTGCGCGTCTACGGGAGTCCGGAAGAGCTTGCCGAGGCCGCCGCGCGCGAGTTCGCGGCGAGGGCCAGGGAGGCCATCGAAGAACGCGGACGTTTCGCCGTCGTGCTCGCGGGCGGCTCGACACCGGAGGCTATGTACGGGATCCTGGCCCGCGACTACCTGGGCAGGATAGACTGGAGCAGGGTCTACGTCTTCTTTGGGGATGAGCGGACCGTGCCCCCGGATCACGAGGACTCCAACCACAAGATGGCCAGCGAGATGCTCCTCGACCACGTTCCCATCGGGAACGTCCACAGGATGCTGGGCGAGCTGTCGCCGGATGAGGCGGCGGAGGCCTACGAAGAAGAGTTGCGGGCGTTCTTCCGGACGGAAGAAGTTCCACGGTTCGACTTGATCCTGCTCGGCATCGGCGCCGACGGCCACACGGCGAGCCTCTTCCCCGAGACCTCTGCGCTTGAGGTCCACGACCGCTGGGTCGTTGCGAACCCGGTGCTCGGGCTGGATACTACCCGCATCACGCTCACCGTCCCCGTGATAAACGCTGCCCTGGCCGTTTACTTTCTCGTCGCGGGCGAAGACAAGGCTGAGGTGCTCAGAGAGATCCTGGAAATCGACGCGGACCCGCGCGCGCATCCTGCCAGGCTCATCCAACCCCCTGGCGGACCCGTGTGGATGCTCGACCAGTCCGCAGCATCCGCGCTCTCGTAGCGTTTCGTAGGGGCGGGTCGCGGAATGATCGACCCTCCGTACCCGCTGTTAGACTCGGCCTCACCCGTGGTGTTCGTTTGTGGGAGGCGACGGTCTCCATAGGCCGGTAATCGGGTCGATGCGGCCTATGCCCAGCGTGCTGCCTTCGCACCGCTCGGCGTACTCGGCCAGTTCCAGCTGCGCTTCGCCAGAGAGGGCATCATAGTCCACCGGTGGAGCCCGCCGCGTTACGAGATGATCGTAGAGGATCTCGCGGAGTTGTCCTTCGGTGAGATCCGGGGAAGGGTTGAGCGTTGCGTAGAGGTGCTCCAGGCCTGTGGTGAGCAGAGGTACGTCGAAGACTTCTGGCTGAGCGAACCCTACGTACAGGCTCAGGTCGGGTACAGGCAGCCCGTAATACGCCTCGATCAGCTCGGCCCGGTTAGGTGGACGCCCCTCTCGCTCGGCGAATTCGACGCTTAGCCGTGCTATGGTCGGGTAAGGGTCGTCGGCGAAGAGCCCTATCAGCAACAGCGGCCCCTCTCCTGAGGCGCTTGCGTCGGTCAATGTCAAGCACGCTTCCAGTGCCGAACCAAAGTGCGGGGCTGCCAGCGCTTCTTCGTAGTCGCCGTAGAAGCGTATCCTAACCCCGGAATCGATGAGTGCTCGGTAGACTTCGTCTTCGGGTAGTCGCGCCAGACCACCAAGGGCGTAGCGCGTGTAAGCTTCGCCGCGTTTGAGGGTCTCGGCCCCGAAACTGGGGGCGAGTATGACGCCTACACCGTGGGCGAAGATCAGCCGATGAAGCTCCGCCTGGCGACGGATGAGGACCGCCAGGTAGTCTTTAGCACCAGGGTTTCGGCGTCGGTAAGCGACGTACCAGCGGCGCGTGCCGTTGTAAGGCCACCCCATAACGACCGAGTCAGGCTGGGCGGAGACCCACCGCGACACCCTCTCCGCGGGCCAGCCGAGCCACTCCGCCAGGCCAGGGGGATCAGGACACAATCTCATCGGCGCTCGATAGATGATGCACAGCCACAAGATTATCGCGGAAGAGAAAGGCTGCCTCAAGGCTTCACAGCGTCTATAATGTCTCGCCATCGGGTGATGAGATCGCACGAGTCCGACACGCCTGTGTCCTAAGAGGAGGAGTGATGGCCCGCCGGGCTGAAGCCGGCACGAACCCCATTCGGAGAGGCCGGTCGTGGAGGTAAGGGGTGGCGCGCACCTTTCAGCTTTTCTGGATTACAGCGTAGAGGATCTCCTCAGGATGGAGACGTCGCGTCCGATCCAACCAACAGATTACGACACCTGTTGGGTGGCGCGGCTGACCAACCCTGACGGAACTTTGGCGTATCCCGATCTGCACGCACAACTGCTGGAGCGCCAGCATGCTGACGGAAGCTGGGGTGGCACGATACCCTACGCGCATGATCGCCTCCTGACCACCCTGGCGATCGTTCTGCTGCTGGCCCGTTTCGGGCGTAGGCAGCGAGACCACGCACAGCGACTCGCCGGAGAACGCTACATCTGGCAGCACGCGCGCCAACTGCGGCACGAGGCGCACCGAACGGTGGGGTTCGAGATGATTCTGCCGACCCTGCTCTCCGAAGCCGAGGAGGTTGGCGTCAACCTGCCCTACACCCAGCTGCGGTATTACCAACGAGAGCGGACAAGAAAACTGAGCTTACTGCCGGCAAAGCGTCTGTTCGAGGTTCGGACGAGCGCGCTGTTCTCTCTGGAAGCCTTCGCTGGCGAAATAGACGTGGAGGGCGCGACCAAGTTGCTCTTGAACGATGGCTCCATGGCCACTTCGCCATCGGCTACGGCGTTCTTGTTGAGCCAGGTCCCCGATTGGCGCGCGCGTTTCCCAGAGAGCGTACGGTACCTGGAGGAGCTGCTGCTACGCCACGATGAGGGACTCCCGCCTATCGCTCCTTGCGACATTTTCGTGAGGGCCTGGTCGATGTACTATCTATACCATGGCAATCTGCTGGCAGGCCACGACGAGTTGGTGAAATACAACTGCGAGTACTTGCTCGGCCACTGGGGATCAGGGGGGCTCGGCTGGTCTTCTACCGGGCTTCCCGAGTCCGACGACACCGCGATGACGCTTTTGGCTCTTTGTCGCGCCGGTTACGATGCCGATGGTTCATGCTTGCTCGCTTACGAACGCGACCGGCACTTCGCGGTGTTGGAACACGAAAGCGACCCGTCCGTAAGCGTCAATCTGCACGTACTGGAAGCTTTGGAGACGATTCCGTCCCGCGAGCGCGAGCGCGTGCGGGACAAGATCCTTGGGTACGTGCTCCGCGCTCGCCACAACGGCACTTACTGGACCGACAAATGGCACGTCTCCCCCTACTATCCCACGAGCAGGGCGCTCATGATCCTGCCCTCCTACGTGCCAGACGATATGGGGACGACGGTGAACTGGCTGCTTGCCACGCAGCACGCCAGTGGGGCCTGGGGGCACTACGCGCCCACGGCGGAGGAGACCGCGCTCACTCTCCTGGCGCTGCTCAAGTACCATCGCGAGGTCCGCTCACTACCCCATGAGCCACTACACCGGGCAGCCCGTTACTTGATCGTCGAAGGGGCGCCTTTCCAGCAACGCTACCCGGAGCTATGGTTCTCCAAAGCGCTGTACTCGCCGACGGTCGTCGTTCGCAGCACCATCCTTGCCGCCCTCGGACTCTACCGCGATACTTTCGACGAGAGCGGGTCGGGTTGAAGCTGAAGACGCTGCTCGAGGTGAGGGGCAAGGAACCTTCTCGACGACGCAAAGGCCGCGTCCTGGCAATCATGCTCCTTGGCATGATCGCTGGCATGCTAACCGTGGCCACCTTCAACGCCGTCATGGGCCAACCGCAATACTATTTGGTCAACGGTGCCTTTTCCTTGTTGTTGATCGGGCTCTTCGCGCTCAACCGGCTCGGGTTCGTTTACCTGGCTGGCTTGTTAACCGTCATCTTGACAGGCTTGGGGTCGTTCTTTTTGATCGACGACCAGCTGAGCGCGACGTTCATAACCATGCCGATACCGATCCTCATCGCGAGCTCCTTGCTCGTGCCCTGGGCCGGCTTCGTCGTCGCCGTCGTGCTTATCGGCGCGGCCGCAATCCTCGGCATCGGATCCCTCTCTCTGCTGATCCTCCTGATCGTGGCCATCATCTCTTACCTGTTCGCGGAAAGCCTCGAGCGCGCCTACCGCGAGAGCCGCTACCAGGCACTGCACGATCCCCTCACCGACCTGCCGAACCGCGCCCTTTTCCTCGATCGTTTGGAGCAGGAGTTGGTCAGCGCCGAGCGTGCGGGCAGGGTCGTCGCCGTACTCTTCCTTGACCTGGACAACTTCAAGGTCATAAACGATAGCCTCGGGCACCACCTGGGTGACAGACTGCTGGTCGGGGTGAGCCGGCGCTTGAGCAACTCTCTCCGGCCTCGGGATAGCGCGGCCCGTTTCGGCGGCGACGAGTTCACCATCTTGCTCACGAACCTCTGGGACGCAGGCGGTGCGGTCCGTGTAACGAAGCGCCTCCTCGAGACACTGCACGAGCCTTTCGCCGTCGGCAACCACGAGGTTGCCGTCTCTGCCAGCGTGGGGATCGCCCTGGGCAACGGTGACACCGCAGGGCCGTCCGACCTCCTTCGGAACGCGGACACGGCCCTGTACCAGGCCAAGGGCACCAAAGGACGCTACGAAGTGTTCCGCCCCAAGATGCACATCCAAAACCTCAAGCGTCTCAAGCTCGAGGAAGACCTCAGGCGAGCGATCGAAGGGGGGGGTGGATTCGAGGTACACTACCAGCCCCAGGTCACGCTCGACACCAGCACGATAGCCGAAATGGAGGCCCTGGTACGATGGGTACATCCGAGGCGAGGTCTCGTGATGCCCTCGGAGTTTATCCAGGTCACCGAAGAGACCGGCCTCATCGTACCCATCGGGGAGCGGGTGTTGGAGGAAGCTTGCCGCCAGGCCAGAGAGTGGCGCACCCAGAACGGCCGCTCTCCCACGATGTGCGTGAACCTGTCGATGAGACAGCTTCAGGACCCTGACCTGGTCGACAAAGTCGAGGAAGCCTTGAGGCGGTCGGCGCTCGACGCGAACAAGCTGAAACTAGAGATTACGGAGACCGCGGTGATGGAGGACGAGCAGCACGTTATCAACGTACTCCGGGATCTGAGGTCTCTCGGGGTGCGAATAGCCCTCGACGATTTCGGCAGCGGTTTCTCGTCGCTGAACTACGTGAAGAATCTGCCGGTGGACGGCTTGAAGATCGACAAGTCCTTTATCGATGGTCTGGGTGAAGGCACGGTCAACGACGCTATCGTGCGCCTGATCGTGGATTTCGCGCACACGCTGGGTCTCAAGGTCACCGCCGAAGGAGTGGAGAACGAGCGGCAGGTTGCTAGCCTGGCGGCCATGAGATGCGACCTGGCCCAGGGTTTCTACTTCTCGAGGCCGCTAAGCAGCGAGGCAGCGGGAGAGCTCGTGGCGACGAAATCGTTGCGGCTGATGTCCTAGTGCCACAGACTTGTTGACCGCTGAAAGCTTGCAAGTAGGTTCAACCTCCCTGCGAACCACATTAGAAGAACCGTTTTAGAGCCCCGACGGCGCCCTGCTTCCATGGCACCCTGTGCGAGACTCCCGAGGCGTTCTCGAACTTGTCCAGGTTCTCCAGGTACCAACGGAAGTTCCGGATCAGGGCTTCCTTGTTCGAGAACTTGGGCACGTAATCTAGCTGTCTCTCGGCTTTCTCTATGGAGACGAAGGAGTCCTTGGAGGCAGTCTCGTAGACCCACTTGTAGAGGGGGGAGAGCTTCAGCCGGTCGAGGACGCGCAGGCCCCAGATGGCAGGCGCCGCGGGGAAACCTACTACTCTCTTGCCGTGGCCAGCGTAGTCGAGGACCGCCTGGTAGTCCTCCTTCATCGTCGTGAACTCGCTGGCGCCGATGTTGAAGGTGTCGTTGACCTCCTCCTCGGGGAGGGTCATGGTCAGGGCTATAGCGTCGCAGAGGTCCTCGACGTCGAGTAGCTGGTAGCGGTTGTTCCCGGAGCCGATCATGGGGAAGTTGTGCCCCGTGTACGCCCAGTCGTAGAGGAGCGCGAAGACCCCGAGACGCTCGGGACCTACGAACGACTTGGGGCGGATGATCGGGACGGTCATCCCCTTTGCGCGGTACTCCAGGCAGATCATCTCGGCCTGGATCTTGGCCTGCCCGTAAGGCCCTACGCCCTCCAGCCTGTCTGTCTCGTACAGGGGATGATGATCCGGTATCCCGTAGACGGCGGTCGAGGAGACGTGGACAAAGCGCTCTACGCCGTGCCGCAGAGAGGCATCGAGGACGTTACGGGTGCCATCGACGTCCGTGGTGTATATATCCTCCGGCGAGTAGAGCGGCAGGGCCGCCGCGGTGTGGACGACGAAATCTGCGCCCTCTACCGCTCGGTCCACAAGGGCTTTGTTCCTGATGTCGCCTTTGATGATCTCGACGCGGTCACGCTCTGGATAGTCGAACTCCTCTACATCGATAGAGGCCACGGCGTAGCCCCTGGAGAGAAGGTGCCTCGCGAGGTTGATCCCCAGAAATCCGGCCCCGCCGGTGATGAGAACTCTCTGCTGGTCCATAACTATAAATCTCCTTGTGATTAGCAAGTCAGCAAGTCAGCAAGTCAGCACGCCGCCTTGCAGGCGGCTTGTCAGCACCTCAGCATTTCAGCTTGTTGTGTTTGGCTTGAGGACTCTAGTCTATAGAAGTATGCGCAATTTGCGGGAGGTCATTACCGCGGTCCTTCACCCGTCATTCCCGCGAAAGCGGGAATCCACTGCGGCAGGTCTTCGTACATCCAAGCAGAAGCTATCTACCCGATTACGTGTCGTCTGGTCCAACCGCACCCTGGCTACGTATAGTTTATAACTGTCGGGACGAAACTAATCTGGAGGTAGAACTCTGATCGGCACCGGTCCGGAAGTACACACCAGGGGGCGAGGGATGTTGGCGCTCCTCTTCATTGCTGCGCTGGTAGCGGCGGTCTCCGCAGGTTGCGGCGGCTCTGGGAGCGGGGGCTCTTCACAGACTCCCGACGAGCAGCAGGCGTCACGAACCGCCGGCTCTCCGGAGCAGAAGGCACAGGGCACGGGATCTCCTGAACGGTCGGCGGGAGGACGGCTCGGACACCCAGCGCTCGGGGCGGCGGATGCGCCCGTGGTCTTGATCGAGTACTCGGACTATCAGTGACCATTTTGCGCCAAGTTCGCCCGTGAGGTGGAACCGAAACTCTACAAAGAGTACGTAAAGGATGGCACGCTGAGGATCGAATGGCGCGACTTCCCATACAGGGGGCAGGAGTCGGTGAACGCCGCCGTGGCTGCCAGGGCAGCCCAGGCCCAGGGTGGGTTCTGGGAGTACCACGACCTGCTCTACGACAGCCAGTTCTCTGGCTACAGCGACGAGAACCTCGTCGCACTGGCCAGGGAGGCCGGCCTCGACACAAAGCGCTTCCAGAGTGATTACGAGAACGCCCGCTACGAAGGGGTGGTGCAGGCGGACTTCCAGAAAGGCCTCGACCTTGGCGTCAACGGGACGCCGACCTTCTTCATCAACGGCAAGACTCTGGTGGGCCTGCAGTCCGTTGGGGTCTTCGAGGACGCCATAGAGGAGGCCAGGCGGGAGGCCGAGGGTGGTTGAGGCCTCGTTTTTGGCCTCCTTCCTCGGGGGCCTGCTCTCTCTCCTCAGCCCTTGCAGCGCGCTGCTCTTGCCCGCGTTCTTCGCATACGCCTTCCAGTCGCGCGGCGAGCTCGTAGGTAGGACGGCCGTCTTCTACCTCGGGCTCTGCGCCACGCTCGTGCCGCTCGGGATGGGCATCACCGCGGTCAGCTCGCTCGTCTATGGGCACAGGAGTGCCCTGATCACCATCTCCGGCCTCATCATAATCGCTCTCGGCGTGATCCAGGTGTTCGGAGGGGGGTTCGCGTTCGGGCCGATCGAACGCCTGAGGAGTGGCATCAAAGGAAATAACCTCGTCGCGACCTTCTTCCTCGGCGCCGTCTACGGTTTCGCTGGTTTCTGCTCAGGACCCATCCTCGGCGCGGTACTCACCGTCGCCGCGACCTCTGGCTCTGTCCTGCGGGGCGGTGGCCTCCTCGCCACGTACGCCGCCGGGATGGCCGCGCCTCTGTTCTTGATGGCCCTCCTCTGGGAACGCCTCGACCTCGGACACCGCCGCTGGCTAAGGGGACGAGAGATCTCCCTCGGCCCTCTCCGCTTACACACGACGAACCTCCTCTCTGGCCTGATGTTCGTCGCTGTTGGGGTCCTGTTTATCGTCTTCGAGGGTACCTCGGGCCTCGAAGGCCTCTACGCCTCGGGCGGGGCGACCGATCTCGCTTTCTCCGTCGAGCGGTGGGTGGGGACGTTCTCCGAAAGCCTGCCGATCTCCGTGCCGCTCGCGGTCCTCGGTTTGCTCTTCGCCGGATTCCTTGCCTACAGACTCTCGCGACGCCGCAAGAAGAAGTCTGCTGGGCGCGAAGGTTAGCTCGACGACAGGACACTGGCGTTGGCGAGCACAGAGGGGAAGCAATACGTGATAAAGCACTTCAGCTAAGGCTCGCGCGCGAATGCTGAAATGCTGAAATGCTGCCAGGCGAAGCCCGAAGGACGTAGCGTGCTGAAATGCTTACGTTGCGCGTAGAATAAGACTTGCCGCGTACTCAGAGAGAACCGGAGACGATGAGGATAGACAGGTGGGCCAGGGAGAGGGCCCGGAGGCCGCGGGGCAAGGGTAGGGAGGGGAAATCCGCGTCCGGCGGCCACATGACCCCGATCCCCGTCTCTTCGCGGGTCTGGATCGGCATCGTTGTCGTGGGGGTTGCCCTGTTCGGGCTCCTGTTGTACGCGGCGCCGACCGTTCCTGCTGTGGCGCTGGGTGGGGTTGCGCTCGCTATAGTGCTCTCGTTTCCTGTGCGGGCGCTCTCGCACTTCATGCCGAGGGGGCTGGCGATCCTGCTGACCGTTGTGGCCATGCTCGGGTTGATCTCTCTGGGATTCTTCTTCCTCGTTCCTCTCTTGATAGAGCAGTTGAGCACCCTTGTAAGGAACACCCCCAGGATCGCCAACAGCGCCAACCAGCTCTTGCTCGACGTGATAAACGCGCTGAACGAGCGCCAACTGGTACCTGGCGCGGACCCGGAGGAGTTCGGCAGGAGGCTGGTCACCGATCTCTTCGACCGTGCCCAGAACCTTACCGAGAACCTGCTCAGGAGCATCCTCGGGTTCATCCCCAGGGCTTTCAACTTCGGGGTAACGCTCTTCGGCATAATCTTCGTCGCGATCTACCTCCTTGTGGACGTGCGGAAGGTGAAGGCGACTTTTCTGAGGACAGCACCTGCCCACTACCGCCACGACGCCCGCGACCTGTGGGAAGCCTTCGGCGAGTCGCTCTCGCGCTACCTCGGCGGGCTCGTCTTCGTGGTCATGATCCAGGGCGTCCTGGCCGCTGCTGCGCTTTACTTACTCGGCGTGCGCTACGCCATCCTGCTCGGCGTATGGGTGTCTTTCACGGCGATCATCCCTTATCTCGGCGCCTTCCTCGGGGGTATACCCGCTGTCATAGTGGCCCTCGTCTTCGGGTCCCCCAACTTCGAGTCCTCGACGACCACAGCCATCCTGACGATCGTGGCCTACGTCCTGATCCAACAGCTCGAAGGCAACTTCCTTACGCCCCGCATCCAGGGCCAGGCGCTCCACGTGCACCCCATCGTGGTCCTTCTCGCTGTCATCGCCGGCGGTGAAGTCGCGGGCCTCGCCGGGGTAATCTTCGCCGTCCCCACCCTCGCCGTCTTCCGCGTCCTCTTCGATTTCTTCAGAGTCCGCCTACGCACGAGGTCGGACTCCGCACCGTAGGGGGCCGTGTCACGACGAACGGAACAACCGCAACGAAAGGCCGAGCAGCGATCAGGCACCATATTCGTCCTCGAAGTGGAATCCCGCTTCGTTCTCGCGTCCGGGCCGGCCAACGGGACTGCTCTCGGATGTCGTGCCGAGCGGCCCTGTATAGTATGGAGTGCGTGATACGCTACCATCATCCGCAGAGGAGGACCCCGATGGACTCCACGAAGAAAATCGTCTCCCGCGACCCGGGAGTTATGAGCGGCGAGCTCGTCTTCGCTGGCACCCGCGTGGAGGTTAAGACCCTGGTGGACTATCTGAAGGGAGGCCACACCCTCGACGACTTCCTGGAGGGCTTCCCGACCGTGAGCCGAGAGCAGGCCGAGGCCTACCTGGAGACGACGCTCGAAACCGCCCGGAAAAATCTCCCGGCGACCGCCGGCCAAGTAGGTCCGACGTAGTAAGTCTAGGTGCGTATACTCCTGGACGAGAATGTTGACCGTCGTCTCAAGCGGGACTTCGCCGAAGGTCATGAGGTCCTCACGGTGGCCGAGGCCGGTTGGGCCGGAAAGCAGAACGGCGAACTCCTGAGGTTAGCCGAGAAGGAGTTCGACGGCTTCGTAACCACGGACAGGGGCATCCCTCACCAGCAAAACCTCTCGCGCTTCGATTTGGCCGTCGTGCTGCTGCGAGCGAAGAGCAACGCTTACGAGGACCTCGCGCCGCTCATGGATGAGGTCGAAGTGGAACTCGAATCGATCCGGCCAGGCACCCTCGTTAGGATTGCCCAAGGTGGCTAGCTCGACCGGAAACCCGCAAGCCGCGAAAGCCCCAAAACGGTCCTGAAACCGTGCCAGACCTCTTCGCAAATCCTAGTCAAAGCCGGAGACGGTCAGTCTGGACTCGATGGCACGGACGGCGGCCTGGGTGCGGTCAGATACTCCGAGCTTGGAGAGGATGCTCCGCACCTGCGCCTTTACGGTACTCACGCTGAAGAGCAGGTTCTGGGCGATCTGGGGGTTTGTCTTTCCCTGACTGAGCAGCCTCAACACCTCGACCTCCCTCGGCGTCAGGCTCTCTATCTGTACCGCCCCACTCGATTGCCCAGACCCGCTTGCCTCAGTCTCCGTTGCCTCGGATCCGACGGCTTCAGAGTGCGATGCCAGGGGCTCGGCCCTTGCCTCTCTGGATACTCCTCCAGATCCTCCCTCTGCACCCTCCCCACTGCTCTCCCGAGCTAGCCTCGTCAAAAGCCGCATCGCTAGCTCCTGGTTCAGCGGTGACTCTCCTTCCAGTGTCCTCCTTACCGCATTCAACAGTCTCTCTCCACTCGCATCCTTTAGCACATATCCCGCAGCCCCAGCCTTCACAGCCTCAAACAGGTAGTCTGGGTTCTCGTGCATCGTTACCATCATCACGCTGGTCTTTGGCATCTGTTGCTTGATCCTCCTGGTCGCTTCGAGCCCGTCCATAACGGGCATCCTAACGTCCATGAGGACGAGGTCAGGCTCAAGTTCCTGGCAGAGGGAGAGTGCCTGCGCTCCGTCATTGGCTTCAGCGATGACCTCGATGCCTTCCTCTCCAGAGAGCATGGTTCTAAGACCTTCTCTGACGAGGGCGTGATCGTCCGCTATCAGGATGCGTGCCACCTTTGGCCTTGCCGCTCCTTCCCCGTTCCCCATTTCCTTACCTCCCCTTACCATCTTTCTGGACCGTCGGTATCTCCGCCACGACTTCGGTGCCTTCTCCCGGCAGGCTGTAGACTTCCAGGTGGCCGCCCAGCAGGGCCACTCTCTCGCGCATGCTGGAGAGGCCAAGACGCTCGCCAGGCCCCCCCCCGTCGGTAGCTTTCTCCGGGTCGAAGCCTGGCCCCCAGTCCCGCACGTTGAGGCGGACACAGTTGGTCAGGCGTTGGAGTGTGATCTTCACCCTGGCTGAGGGGGCGTGCTTGTGGACGTTGGTAAGTGCCTCCTGCGCGACCCTGAAAAGCGCCGTCTCGACCTCTGCCGGCAGGCGCTCGTCTCCCAGCGCTTCCTCGTAGTCGACCTCGGACCCTAAGTTGCGGATCTTCTCGACCTGCAGACGGACGGCGGCGGCCAGTCCGAGATCGTCGAGCGCCGTGGGCCTCAGGTCGGCTATGACGTACCTGGCCTCGCCGACCGTCTGCTGCACAAGCTCCAGGACCCGGGCGAGGTCTTTGCGGCCTTTGTCGGAATCAGGAGGGTGCTGCCTGGCGAAGGCCTGCAGGAGCTGGTGGGCCCCCGCAGCCGTCTGCGCGAGACCGTCGTGCACCTCGTAGGATACTTTGCGCCGCTCCTCTTCCTGGGCAGTTATGAGTTTCCTGATCAGATCCTGCAGCCGGTTCTCACGCTCGGCCAGGTCAGCATACAGCCGGGCGTTCTCGAGGGCGCTGGCGCCCTGGTTTGCGAGGCTGATCAGGGTCTCCTCGTTCTGCCGCTCCATCAGGGCTTCCGGGCCGTAGGCTTCGAGCACGCCGATGAGCC
>JBPCIR010000018.1:0-4191 GCA_051006095.1 Rubrobacter sp.
GCACCCCTGAAGTGAGGAACCAGATCGTCGCTAACTACATCAGCCGAAGCCCACTCCACCTTCGGGACCGCGAGCGAAGGCATCCTGCGCGCTAGTCCGAGGACGGACTCTACTTCTTGCTCATCAGCGAGCGAGCGCAGCACGCTGGTCCCGAGGTTGCCCGTCGCCCCTACCACCACTACTCTCATGCAGGGGACTTTACCCCACTCCCCGACGGGTGAAACTCATGAAGCGGGATGTTGTACCATCGACTGAGAGCGAAACTGGGAGGATCGATGCGAGTACTGGTAACGGGTGCGCGGGGCAAGGTCGGAAAGGCCACGGTGGCGGCGTTCCAAGAGGCCGGACATGACGTGCGGGCAACCGACCTGACGCCGCCGGTCTTCGAGCGGCCCGAGGAAGGCGAGGCGAACTACGTCCAGGCCGACCTGTCTGAAGCGGGAGACGCCTTCGCGGTCGTGCGGGGCGCTGAGGCCGTCGTGCACACGGCCGCGATCCCCGAGCCGACGAGCAATCCGCCACACGTCGTGTTCCAGAACAACCTCATGGCGACTTTCAATACTCTGGAGGCGGCGATCCGATTCGGGGTGCCCCGCTTCGTGAACACCTCCAGCGAGACGGTGCCTGGGTTCTTCTTCCCCGAACGGCCTTTCCTTCCTGATTACGTGCCTGTGGACGAAGAACACCCGATCCGTCCCCAGGACCCCTACGCGACAGCCAAGTATTTCGGCGAGCTCCTGATGGACGGTGCCATTCGGCGCTCGGACATCAGGTGCATCTCTATACGCCCTTCCTGGGTTCAGCACGAGGGCAACTACGAGCGTAACCTCGGCCCGATGGTCAGCGACCGCTCTGAGCTGAGCGCGGGCTTCTGGAGTTACATCGACGTCTACGACCTGGCCGACGCCATGGTGCTCGCCGCCGAGAGTGACCTGCCTGGCCACGAAGTTTTCTACATCGCCTCGCCTGATAACGTGGGCGGCAGGCCTTTCGAGGCCGCCGTGCGCGAGCACTACGGAGACGAGGTCGAGGTAAAGACGCCCCTCCCCCGCGAGGACTCCTCAGGTATCTCCATCGAGAAAGCCAGGCGCATGATCGGCTACGATCCCAAACGCTCCTGGCGCGACTACCTCGACGACGATGGACGCTTGAAACCAGGCGTAAAGGGCCTGTTCGCCGGCTAGAGCGCCCCGTCTACCCCCAGACCTGCTCGGCGGTCTCGACTATGGTACGGAGCTTGTACTCTTCGTCTTCGACGCTTATGGCGTTGCCGACTATGGAGGTGGCGAAGCCGCACTGCGGGCTCAAGGCCAGCCGCTCCAGAGGGACGAACCTCGATGCTTCGCGGAGCCGGGCTTCGAGCTCTTCTCTCGTCTCGCGCCGGGGTGTCTTGGTGGTGACGAGGCCGAGGACGGCAACCTTGTCTTCGGGTATGTGCGAGAGAGGGCCGAACCCCCCCGAGCGTTCGTCGTCGTACTCGAGCATCAACCGCTGTGCGTTTATGCCGCCGAAGATGCGGCCCGCCAGCGGCTCGTAGGAGCCCGAGACCAGCCAGCGGCTCCCCTGGTTGCCCCGGCAGAGGTGGAAGGAGAACGTGACATCGCTTTGGTACCCGATCACATAGTTGTCGAGCTCGATCCCGCGGCTCAGCCAGCGGTCGAGATCCCAGCCCAGCCGCTCGTAGAACGCGCGGGTCTTGGCATCCAGCAACAGCGGGTAATGCGGCGCGTCGAGCTGGAGGTACTCGGCCCCGAGTCGCGCCAGCTCTTCCACCTCCTCGCGCAGAATCTGCGCCACGTCCTCCAGAAAGACGTCGAGCGTCGGGTATGCCCCGGCGGATAGCTCGGGAGACCAGAGACTCGCGTACATGCTCGGGCTCGGCAGCGTGACCTTCACGGTCCTCTCGGTGCGACCCCGCGCATAAACGAACTCCTCGACCGAGAGGTGACGCCTCCGCCGAAGCTTCCCGACCACCCCGAGGGTCTGTGGGCGTTCGGTCGTCTTCTCCCCTACCGCCTCGTCTCCGTGCCACTCTCCCCACAGCCAGGCGTCTATGTCGTGCTCGCCGAAGCCTTCGACGGCCTCTACCATCTGGCTCTGGAAAGACTCCCGGCGCATCTCACCATCCGTGACGACAGATAGGCCCGCCCGCTCCTGCAACCCGATAGCCCAGTCTACGGCCCGATCCTCGATACGCTTGAACTCGGCTGCGGAGAGTCCGCCTGCGGCGTAGCGTTCGCGCGCCTCGAGCAACTCCCGAGGACGCAGGAGACTGCCAACGATGTCTGCGCGGGCGGTAACGACGTGCTTCACACGGGCCAGTCTAGCACCCGCCCGTGTCGATGGAAGCCTAAGCTGCTACCTCGGCCGCCTCGGCTTCGATCCCTTCCGAGGCATCCCGCACAAAGAAGGTATCGGGGTCGAGAGGGAACATCACGCTCAAAGTGCAACCAGGGTTCTGTTCCCCTGCTATCTCCAGCGCCCGCAGGATGCTCCCGGCCTTGACGAACAAAGTCGTGGAGTGGGCCGTGCCGCGATCCACCTCGATACAAACCCTTATCATTCTAGTCCTCCATCTTCCTGTGAAGCGCGCTATGCCCCTTTTACTCCCCTTCTGTTACATATCGGTAACAGCGGCGCAAAATGTAGGTAACAGAGGTACGCGCCAGGACCGGGCCTGGATCAGGCACTTCGCTCCATGCCGCTCTACTGTGGTGTAATGCGGGAACGTGCCTGGTCTAGATCGAGCGGAGGAAAGTGTGAAACTGGCGAGGCGGATGGAGCGTCTGGGGACGGAGACGGCTTTTTCGGTCCTGGCTAAAGCGAAGGCGCTGGAGGCGGAGGGGCGTGAGATCATCCACCTCGAGATCGGCGAACCCGACTTCGATACGCCGGCCCACGTCGTCGAGGCCGGCTGCAAGGCGCTGCGCGAAGGGCATACCCACTACACCCCCACCGCCGGTATCCCCGAGTTGCGCGAGGCTATCGCTGGCGACGTGGCGCGTAGCCGGGGTATAGACGTCGGTCCCGGACAGGTAGTCGTCACGCCCGGCGGGAAACCGATAATGTTCTTCACCATCCTGGCGCTCATCGACGAGGGGGACGAGGTGCTGCTTCCCAACCCGGCGTTCCCGATCTACGAGTCGATGGTGAACTTCGTCGGCGGTAGGCCCGTCTTCGTACCTCTGCGCCAGGAGAACGGGTTCCGCTTCGACCTCGACGAGTTCAGAGCGGGCCTCAGCGAACGCACCAGGATGGTGATCCTCAACTCCCCGGCCAACCCGACGGGCGGCATGCTGACGGCTGATGACATCGCCGGGCTCGCGGCCATCCTGCGCGAGCGCCCCGACATCTACGTCCTGAGCGATGAGATCTACTCCCGGCTGCTCTACGCGGATGAGTTCGCCAGCATCGTCTCGGAGCCCGGACTCGGCCCCGACGGGCGAACGATCATACTCGACGGCTTCTCGAAGACCTACGCGATGACAGGCTGGCGGCTCGGCTACGGCGTGATGCCGGCGCCCCTCGCAGAGGAAGTGGCCAAACTACAGGTCAACTCCAACTCGTGCACCAGCGCGGCCACCCAGCACGCCGGACTCGCGGCCCTCCAGGGTCCGCAGGACGCAGTGGGGATTATGCTCGCCGAGTTCAGGGCGCGCCGGGACCTGATCGTAGACGGCCTCAACGAACTCCCCGGTGTCGAATGTATAACGCCCCAGGGCGCCTCCTATGCCTTCCCGCGCATCACAGAGACCGGCTACCCGGCGGACAAGCTAGCCGATCTACTCCTCGACGAAGTAGGCGTAGCTTGCCTCTCAGGCACGGCGTTCGGCCGCCATGGCGAAGGCCATCTGCGCCTCTCTTACGCCAATTCCCGCGAGAACATCAGCAGGGCGCTTCAAAGGATGGGCGAGGTCCTGTCGCGGTGATCGCGGGATCTTCGTCGCTCAGCGAAACTGGCTCATCCACCAGCTCGTGGGCTGAATCGCCCGACAAATCGGTTGACTTACTGCATGGCTATGTGATGTACTCAGGGCAACAGCCATTCTACAAAGGAGAGGAAGATGCGCCGAGCGTTCATGTCTAGCAGGGAGGGAGTTACTACCTATCTAGAGGACATGACGCTTTATGAGGACTTTGAACCTGGGGATTTTGGCGCATGTAGACGCCGGTAAGACCACTTTAACCGAG
>JBPCIR010000019.1:0-8322 GCA_051006095.1 Rubrobacter sp.
GACATGCTCTTCCTCAGGTCGTCGCCCCTGTGGAGGATAAACAACTTGCGCGCGTGGCTGGAGAAGAACATCGCGGCCTGGCCCGCCGAGTTGGCCCCCCCTACTATGTACACGTCCTCGTCCTTGCACGACAGAGCTTCCGTCTGGGCGGCGCCATAGTAGATACCACGTCCCGTGAGACGTTCGACGCCCGGAGCATTCAGCTTCCGGTATGAGACGCCGGTCGTGATGATCATGGCGTAGCAAGAGATCTCCGTCCCGTCGGCGAGCGTCACGATGCGGTAAGGGTCCTCGGCGCGCACCGCGCTAACCTCCTGGGGCGTCAGGATCTCGACCTCGAACCGCCTCGCCTGGTCCACCGCCCTCCGCGCGAGGTCGCCGCCCGAGAGCCCGGCGGGGAAGCCCAGGTAGTTCTCGATGCGGCTGCTCGTTCCTGCCTGCCCGCCGGGAGCTTCACGCTCTATAATGACGGTCTTCAGGCCCTCAGATGCCCCGTAGACCGCAGCCGCAAGGCCTGATGGTCCCCCGCCGACGATCACCAGGTCGTAGAAGCGTTGCCCTGCGCGGGTCTTCAGCCCGATCTTCTCGGCTATCTCCAGGTTCTCGGGCGCTTCTGCGTAGGAGCCGTCCTCGTAGACGATGAGCGGCAGCTTCGGCGCTCCTGCGTCGACGTTCGTGAGGATCTCACGCGCCTCCTCGGAACCCTCGACGTCGAGCCACCTGTAAGGCACACGGTTGCGGGCCAGAAACTCCCGCGTGCGGTGCGACTCAGGCGACCACCGGTCTCCGACGACCCGTAAACCCGTGAAAGGCGGCCTGTAGTCGGCCCGCCAGTCGCCGAGCATGTCGTCGAGATTAGGGTAGAGGTTCTCATCCGGCGGGTCCCAGGGTTTCTGCAGATAGTAGTCCAGGCCCACCTCGTTGATAGCCCGAATAGCGGCCTCGGTGTCAGAGTAGGCCGTGAGCAGAGCGCGCTTGGCCTCGGGATAGTGCTCGATGGCCTCCTCGAGGAACTCGACGCCCGTCATCTTCGGCATCCGCTGGTCGACCAGAAAGAGCGCCACCGGGTCGCCGCGCAGCTTGAGCTTGCCCAGAGTGTCGAGCGCCGACTCCCCCGAGTCCGCCCGCAGTATCCTGTACTCGCGGGCATACCGGCGCCTGAGGTCCCGCTCCACGGCCCGCAGCACCTGCGGGTCGTCGTCCACCGCCAGTATCACCGGCTTCGCCATCTGCCCGCCCTTCAAATACGATTGTTAAATGGTTGTTTCATCCCTCAAATCGCGCCGGCGCGTCTGCCGAACGTCCTAGAAAATTCTAGCACCCCCCACAACCTGCCTGTTCGGGTAGGTCTTTGCAGCGGGTTCTGGATGGCTGATCATCCAAAACCCGCGCTGGTCAGCATTTCAGCAAGTCAGCATTTCAGCTCTTGTGTGTTGACGGCTGATACCGGGTTCGCTCGAGGGGGGCCGCGTTCGGAATGTGGACGTGTCGGGGTACTCCCATAACCGTCATTCCCGCGAAAGTGGGAATCCAACAGGAGGAAGTCATGCGTGATGGCAGGCCCCGCCGCGTCGTTGGTATTCACCCGGACTTGCACGATGCTAAAGGTGTTTCGGTCATGGGCCGAACACAGGGAAGTAACGTGTGGGCCGCAGGTTCGCCGACGTAGCGCGCTCTGGCAGAAAGCCCGATGTGAGGTACGCATCTTTACGTTAGGATGGTCAATGTGGAGCCGATATTCGAGACCGAGCTCGGGCAACTGTACAACGCTGATTGCCTGGATGTCTTGCCAAAGGTGGTTACAGAGACCGTCGATCTGGTATTCGCCGACCCGCCTTTCAATCTCGGCAAGGACTACGGCAACGGGGTCAACGACTCTCTGAAGGATCATGAGTACCTCGAGTGGTGCGAGCGTTGGATGGCTGAGAGCATAAGGGTACTCAAGCCTGGCGGTGCTTTCTTTCTCTGGAATCTCCCTCGGTGGAATATAGAGCTTGGACACTACCTCAACGGAGCCGGCATGATGTTCCGGCATTGGGTGGCGGTAGACATAAAGTATTCGCTTCCCATACCCGGTCGACTTTACCCTTCGCATTACAGTATGCTCTACTACACGAAAGGTAAGCCGAGATCCTTCAACCGTCCGCGAGTGCCTATCCCGGTTTGCCGGCACTGTGGCGGAGACATAAAGGACTACGGCGGCCATCGCAACAAGTTACACCCGGATGGCCTCAACCTCACGGATGTCTGGACCGACATTCCGCCCGTGCGGCACAGGAAGACCAAACGCCGCGGCGCCAACGAGCTGTCCATAAAGCTGCTCCGCAGGGTGCTGGAGATAGCGTCAAGGCCCGGAGATTTGGTGCTCGACCCCTTCGGCGGGGGTGGCAGTACCTACGCTGCGGCCGAAGAGATGCACCGGCATTGGCTTGGCGTGGAATTGGGCGATTGCGATCCCATTATCAGCAGGCTCCGAGGCGAGGAGTCTGCCTTTGTGTCGCCGGGTCTGGGTGACGCAGCCAAGGGCCTCAGCACGGATCGTGGGCCGGAGGAGAGGCTATTCCGGTGAGTCTTCCTCCGCATCGCGACGGCGCCTCGTCTGCTGCTTCCCGATCAACGGGACTTCCAGGCTAGTCTCGTCGTGCTCCACTATCGCTACGCCGAGATAACCCAGCCCGACTTCTAGATCGCTGTAAAGGCTAAAGTAAGGCTCGAACTCGGGATAGTTCCCGATTCGGTCGGTGAGATAGGGGGCCAGGTTCCCGCTCGAGACCACCCACATACCGCCGGAGATCAACCCCCGCTTCAAGGCCAGGGCCATCTTGTTCATGGCTCGGTGGCTGGAAGAGATATTCCCCGTCTCCCACTCTACAAAGAACGGAGGCAGATCATAGTTGCCGAGATCCAGGGCTGCGTCCACGGCTCCAGGCCTCCTGCGTTTCCTTACCTCTTCGTTACTGAACCTGGGAAACTGCTCTTCGAGCTTCCATCCCAAAGCAGCGATGTTCGCGGCGAATTGTTGCTTGATCGGCACGACCCCACTGCCGTCTATCACCGGGTTGATCACGAACCTGTCGTTACCCGGTGGCCAGACCACGCCAGCGATGGCCTCTCGTAGATCTTCCTCCACCCGGCTCCAGGCATCTGTTTCGGTGAAAGTTCCCGCATTCACCAAGTGTTGAATCTCCGTCAGCTTCAAGAGAAGTTCAAAATGGTGGGCTTGAAGGATGCGGGATCAGAGTTTCGGCAGTAAGCCTGCAAGCCACTTCTTCGCTTCGCTGACATCCTCGTAGGTCAATGGGTGTCCTGTGTCGCGCCAGAGGAGGTCCACTTCGGCTCCTGCTTCGGTCAGGATGTCTGCCAGGCGTTGCGTGTTATTCGGTGGGATCATGCGGTCATACCGCCCTGCTGCCATGAACACGGGCATCCCTGAGAGGTCGGGCGTAACATCGGGCTCGAACGGAACCATCGCCTTGAACAGGACCGCGGCCCTTAGCAGCCCTGGGTGCAGCAGGATCGCGCTCGCTGCCACGTTGGCCCCGTTGGAGTAGCCCACTGCGACGAGCTTCGAGCGGTCGAAGCCGTACTCTTCCGAGGCAGCCTCCGCGAACTCGGCCAGCTCGTGCGTGCGGAAAAGGAGGTCCTCATGGTCGAAGACCCCTTCTGCGAGACGTCGGAAGAAGCGCGGGGCGCCGTGCTCTGAGACCTTGCCCCGGGGGGAGAGTAAGGCCGCGCCAGGGGCGAGCGTCTCTCCGAGTGGGATAAGGTCTTCCTCGTTCCCACCCGTGCTGTGTAACAAAAGGATTGTCGGGCCTGACTCATCTTCGCCGGGCAGATAGTGGTGGACGAAGCCGAGGTCGGATCTCATAGGCTCTCTCCGACCGGGACGCGCAGCGGTGGGAGGACCTCTTCGAGCCGGTCGCGGCGGGTCTCTAGCCAGGGCGGCAGCTTGAGGTCTTCACCGAGGTGTTCTGGGTCCTCGTCCACCGCGAAGCCAGGAGGATCTGTGGCTATCTCGAAGAGGACCCCGCCAGGCTCTCGGAAGTAGATCGAACGGAAGTAGTTCCTGTCGAGCACGGGCGTCACGTTGTAACCGAGAGCGGCGACCGCCTCACGCAGCGCGAGCTGGGTCTCTTCGTCGGGGACCCGGAACGCGACGTGGTGCACGGTGCCAACACCCATGCTGCCTCCGGAGAAGCCTGCCGCGTTCACCACGTCCACGAGGTCTCCAGGACCGCCCTCACCGGAGGCGAGTCTGATCCTACCCTCCGTCTCGTCGACCTGCCGGAAGCCTAGAAGGTCGGTCATTAAACTGGCGGTTCGGTCCGTAGCCTCGACGGCGAGGGCTACGTGGTGGAACCCCCTGATGGAGTGCTCGGCCTGGACCGGACCTCCAGACCGGCCGGCACGGTCGTCTTCTGCGGTGACGAGCTCTATGCGCAGACGGTCAGGGTCCTCGAAAGTCAAGACTGTATCGCCGAAGCGGTCGCGGGGTCTCTCGAAGCGGACGCCCTTCTCTACCAGGCGCTCCGTCCAGTAGCCTAGAGAGGCGGTGGGGATGGAGAACGAGGTAACCACGAGCTGGCCTGCCCCTATACGTCCCCCTGGCGCGTGCGCCCACGGGAAGAAGGTCATGATCGTACCAGGGCTCCCCGCACCGTCGCCGTAGTAGAGGTGGTAGGTCTCGGGATCGTCGAAGTTGACGGTCTTCTTGATTAGCCTGAGGCCCAGGGTGCCGGCGTAGAAGTCCACGTTGCGCTGCGGCCCGCCCGAGATGGCGGTCACGTGGTGGATTCCTGTGGTCTGCGGCGCCATGGCTCTCCTTTGCGCTGCTCTAGTCGACGTGCGGATAGACCAGGACGGGTCCTTGCGCGGCCGTCACGACCTTTGTCGAGACGCTCCCCAGCCTGGTGCGCATTATTCCCGTCGGGCCCCTGCTGCCGACGGCCACGAGTGAGGGCCGCACACTCTGGGAGGCTTCGAGGAGTACGTTGGCCGGATAGCCGCCGGAGATCCTGGTCTCCGGCCTGCTACCCAGAATCTCCTCCAACGCGCCGGCCCTGTCTGCGAGCATGCCTTCGTCCCGCTCGCGCATCTCCGTGATGTTCTGGACTGCGGACCTCGTCTCCCCAGGAGGAACCTCTGGTAGATCGGGATGCGAGTAGACGAGCAGACCCTCCGCGTCGTAGAGCTTGCCGATACCGGCGGCGAGCTCTCCAGCCTTGCGCGCGTCGTCGGAGAAGTCCTCGCCGACGACGATCTTGGCCGGAGGCCAGAAATCCTCTGCGCCTGTAAGTACGAGCACGGGGACCTGGGCGTGGTGCACGATCTCCTCGGACTGGCTGCCCATCAGGATGCGCTGCACGGTGCCAAGCCCGCGGCTGCCGACGACCAGGAGCCCGGCATCGATCTCCTTGCAGAGGGCTATAACCTCGTTGGAGGTACGTCCCTTCCTGATATGGGCCTTCGCGACTTCCCCACCTGAGGCCCTGATCCTCTCTACCTGCTCGTCCAGTATCTCCTGGCCCTGGCGCTTCAATTCCCTCTTGACGAAGTCGTGGGCGAACCCCCGCACATCGTGCCAGACGTGGACGACGTGAAGCTCGGCCCCGCTCCTTTTGGCCAGGTCCGATGCCGCCTCTGTCGCCCTGACGGCATCCTCCGAGCCGTCGGTCGGCAGCAGTATTCTCTCCGGAAGCACGCTCATGTGAAAACTCCTCCCATCCTCCGATTTATCCAACGCCAGCCCGAATAATACAGCCAGCCGCCCTTTCGGGTCAGGTCATGACCTTCCTCCTGATGGGACAGGCTCGCGAAACTGGCGACGGTAGAGGTCCGCGTAGAGGCCGTTCTTCTGCATAAGCTCTGCATGGCCGCCGCGCTCCGCGATGCTGCCGCCCTCTATGACGAGGATGAGATCCGCATTGCGGATAGTGCTCAGGCGGTGGGCGATGACGACGCTCGTCCTGCCCGCAAGCAGCGTGGCGAGGGCTCTCTGGATGATCGCCTCTGTGCGGGTATCTATGTTGCTCGTCGCCTCATCCAGGATGAGTATGTGCGGGTCCGTCAGGACAGCCCTCGCGAAAGAGAGCAGCTGGCGCTGGCCCTGGCTGAGTGCTCCGCCCCCCTCACCCAAAACCGTGTCATAGCCCTCAGGTAGGGCCGCAATAAAGTCGTTGGCGTTGACCACGCGGGCCTCGACCTCCTCACGGGTCGCCTCCGAGGGGTCGCCAGATCGGCCGTAGCCTATGTTTTCCGCGATGGTGCCAGAGAACAGGAAGGACTCCTGGAGCACGATCCCGATGTTAGCCCTGAGGTCTTTGCGGGCTAGCTCCGTCACGTCCCTACCGTCGATAAGCACCCTCCCTTCGGTGGCGTCGTAGAAGCGTGGTATAAGGCTGGCTATCGTTGTCTTGCCTGCCCCCGTCGGGCCGACGAGTGCGACCGTCATGCCTGGCTCGACCCGGAAGTCCACGTCGTGCAGGACGGGGCGGCCAGGGTCGTATGCGAAGGTCACGTGCTCGAAGGAGATGCGGCCCCTTGCGGCACCGAGCTCTCTGGCGTCCTGCGGGTCTTCCGGTTCGGGCTCTTCGTCGAGGATGTTATAGATGCGCTCTGCCCCAGCGACAGCGGCTTGAGCCTGGGTGTAGACCTGGGAGGCTAACTGTATCGGGCGGAAGAATTGCTGGACGTAGATCAGGAACGCCGTCAGGATGCCGACCGAGAGCGAGTCGGCGAAGACGAGATAGCCGCCGTAGCCTATGACCAGCGCGGTAGCCAGGGTCGAGAGCATGTCTATGGTGGGGGCGAAGGCTGAGGTGATCGCCACCGCCTGCACGTTGGCGTCGCGGTTGGCGGCGTTGCGCTGCCTGAAGCGGGCGATGTTCTCCTCGGTCCTGTTGAAGGCCTGCGCCTCGCGCACGCCGACGATGTCCTCCTGCACCCCCGCCGTCACGTCCCCGACCGTCTCGCGCGTCAGGCGGAAGGCGCGTCTCGCGCGGCGGGCGAAAAAGGAGGTCAAAAGTAGCATGATGGGGATGATCGTGAAGCAAGCGAGGGCCAGGTTCCAGTCGAGGAAGAGCATCGCAACGACGATCCCGATGAGGCTGAACAGGGAACCAAGTAGCTGGGTGAGTCCCTGCGAGAAAAGCTGGTTAAGTGTGTCGACGTCGTTGGTTACGCGGCTCATCAGGTCCCCGACCGGCCTCCTGTCGAAGAACCCGAGGGGGAGGTGCTGGAGCCGGTCGAAGATCCTGGCCCGCATCGAGGCCAGAAGACTCTGCCCTATGGAGCCGACCTGGTAGACCTGGCCGCGCGAGGCGATGGCCCCGACGACGTAGACCCCGAAGAGCACGAGCATTATCCTGGAGAGCCCGGCCACGTCACCGGGCAGGATGTAGCGGTCTATGGCGCGTCCGATCAGCCACGGCCCCCCAGCCTGCGCCGCCGCCCCGAGCAAGACGAGCCCGAGGACGAGACCCAGCTTGCCCGAATAAGGGCGCAGCTCCCCGAGGAGCCGACGCGTGGTGGCTCCCCGGTCGCCGGCGATCTCCTGCGGCACGCGTGCGATGGATTCGATGCCCCTGATCTTCGTCCTCCTCTTGCGACTTCATCCTGTGTTCCTCAAGCGGGTGAGAGCTTCAGGGTCGTCGGCAGGGTGTCTGGACGCAACATCGCCGCTGTAGAGGCAGGCGAGGACTGCTCGTACTTGCTCCTGAGAGCATCGCTTACCGCTTCCACCGTCGGCCCGTCGTCGGCGGGGGCGGCGCGCACGGGGATGCGTTCGTCATCCACGTGCAGTGCGCCTTCCGGGTTCGATGAGATCTCACGGTACCAGCGTCCTCTCGGGCCGCGCACCGAGCGCACGTAGACCTCGTCTCCTGTGACTACGACCCAGATGATCGTGCGGTGCTCGGGGGAGTCACCGTCACGGCGGGTCTCGATCTTCACCTCCTTGGTCTCGTCGAGGAGCCTGAGGGTCTCGGTGTCGAATGAACCGTTCATAGTTCTCCTAACCGTAGCGTTCTTCATAGACGATCTCGCCGAGGGGTTTGCGCGCCTGCCCGCGGCCGCTTCTGGATCTGCGGGCCCCCTCGTCGGGGTAGCCGAGGGAGATCGCGGTCCGCACCACCTTCTGTTGTGGTACGCCGAGTAGCTCTTTGGCCGCGTCCCTGCCTGAGCCGACGATCCAACCGATGCTCGAGCCGACCCCGTGCGCGTGGGCTGCGAGCATGATCCGCTCGGCGAGACGCCCTTCGTCATAGGTCTCCTGCTCGGCCCGATCGCCGGCCATGACAAGGATTATCCCGAGCGGTGCCCCTG
>JBPCIR010000020.1:0-8002 GCA_051006095.1 Rubrobacter sp.
AGAGGAGCTAGAGGTTGGCTTCCGCCAGGGACCTTCAGAGGCAGATCAACACCGTAAAGAACCAGGCGAGGGTCTTCTCGGCCCTGCAGACGGTCTCCTCGGTGAAGTTCCGCAAGGCGGAGGCGAGAGTCAAGCGTGCGCGCCCCTACGCCGAGAACGTCGAGCAGATGATGCGCGACGTGGCACGCAACGCCTCGGGGGACCTCCCCCTCCTCACGGGAAGGGAGGTAAGTCGGGTCGCCGTGTGCACCCTCACCGCGGACAGGGGCCTCGCCGGCGGTTTCAACGCGCAGGTGCTCCGCAGGACTGTCCGCCTCAGAGAAGAGAAGGACCCTGACGCGCTGCAGGTCGCGAGCGGTCGCAAGGCAGTCGCGTTCTTCCGATTCAGGCGTGTGGAGCTCGCCGAAGTCTTCACCGGTTTCACAGACAACCCGGCCTACGAGAACGCCAGGGAGATCGGACGCACCCTCACCCGTCTCTTCGACGAGGAGGAAGCAGACGAAGTGTACCTGGTCTACAACCGCTTCGAGAGCGTCCTGAACCAGAGGCCCGTCGTCACCCGACTCTTACCCGTAACCAGGGAGGACGAAGATGAAGACGAAGGGAACCATACCTCATACATGGCGTACGTCCCCGACGCGGAGACGGTACTCAAGAGGCTGGTTCCGCGTTACGTCGAGACGATGGTGTGGCAGGCCCTCCTCGAAGGTGCGGCTGGCGAGCACGGCGCCCGCATGACGGCGATGAAGAACGCCACTGACAACGCAAACGACATGGTGCGCGACCTCACCCTGGCGATGAACAAGGCGCGTCAGGCCCAGATCACGCAGGAGATACTCGAGATCGTCGGCGGCGCGGAGGCACTCTCCGCGGGCTAGAGAACAGGAGCTTTTATGACCGAGAGCGACAGCGGACAGTCCTTCAACCGCACGACCTTCGGCGGCGAGAGGGGCGAGGTAGATAATGGCCACCCGACCACCGAGCAGGAGAGCGGCAGGGACGGACACGAAGAACGGGGCGAGGGTGTCGGCACCGTCATCGAGGTAAAGGGGCCCGTCGTTGACGTCAGGTTCTCGCCGGAGGACATACCGGAGATCTACAACGCCGTCACGGTGCCCATGGAAACGGACGGGGAGTCAACGGAGTTGACCCTGGAGGTGCAGCAGCTTCTCGGTGATGACATGGTCCGCACGGTGGCGATGGCCTCGACCGACGGCCTGAGGCGCGGCGTCGACGCGAAGGATACAGGCCGCCCGATAGCGGTGCCCGTCGGCAAGAACGTGCTGGGGCGCGTGCTTGACGTGCTCGGGCAGCCCGTCGATGAGAAGGGTCCCGTGGAGGACCCGGAAGACTACTGGCCCATACACCGACCGTCCCCGAGATTCGAGGACCTCACGACGCAGGCCGAGCAGTTCGTCACAGGCATCAAGGTCATAGACCTGCTTTGCCCCGTGCGCAGGGGCGGCAAGGCCGGCCTCTTCGGCGGCGCCGGCGTAGGCAAGACGGTCGTCATCCAGGAGTTGATCAATAATATTGCTCTGCAGTACGAGGGCACCTCGGTCTTCGCCGGCGTCGGCGAGCGCACGCGCGAGGGGAACGACCTCTACGGCGAGTTCCAGGAGGCGGGGATCCTCTCTAACGTGGGACTGGTCTTCGGCCAGATGAATGAGCCGCCCGGCGCCCGCTTCCGCGTCGGGCTCACCGGCGTCACCATCGCCGAGTACTTCAGGGAAGAGCTAGGCCAGGACGTGCTCTTCTTCGTCGACAACATCTTCCGCTTCGTCCAGTCGGGGAACGAGGTCTCGGCCCTCATGGGCCGCATGCCATCGGAGGTCGGCTACCAGCCCACCCTCGGCACCGAGATGGGCGCGCTCCAGGAACGCATAACCTCGACGAAGAGGGGTTCGATCACGAGTTTCCAGGCGGTCTACGTGCCCGCCGACGACTTTACCGACCCTGCGCCTTTCACGGTGTTCGCCCACCTCGACTCGACGGTCGAGCTCTCGCGCTCCCTCTCGGCCCAGGGCATCTACCCTGCGGTCGACCCCCTGTCCTCGTCCTCGACCATCCTCGACCCATCATTGGTCGGCGACGAGCACTACGAGGTGGCCCAGCAGGTCAAGAACATCCTGCAGCGCTACAAGGAGCTTCAGGACATCATCGCGATCCTCGGCATAGACGAGCTCTCCGAGGAGGACAAGGTCATCGTCGGCCGGGCCAGGCGCCTCCAGCGCTTCCTCTCCCAGCCTTTCTTCGTCGCCGAGCAGTTCACCGGCCTCGAAGGCAAGTTCGTCGAACTCGACGAGACGATCCGCTCCTTCAAAGAGGTCGTCGAAGGCAAGCACGACGAACTGCCGGAGCAGGCGTTCTACCTCGTCGGCGGTATAGACGAGGCCGTGGACAAGGCAAGAGAGACCGGCGGCGAAGAGGAGTCAGAAGACGAGGAATCAGAGGAGTCCGGTGAAGATAACGAGGGCTAATGGCTGAGAGTAGCGGGGGGCGGCAGCTCTTTTGCCGAGTCATCACGCCCGAGGAGGTGATCTACGACGGTGAGGCCAACCTCGTGATCGCCCGTATCGCCGACGGGGACATCGGGGTGCTTGTCGACCACTCGCCGCTGGTCTCCACCGTGGAGGCGGGGGAGGTCCGAATAAGGGAGAACGACGAACAGCGGGTCTACGCAACCTCCGACGGGTTCTTCAAGGTCTCCGAAAACCTCGTGCAGGTGCTCGTCGAGGAGGCGGTCTCCCCCGAGGACATCGACGTCGATGAGGCGGAGAACCGCGTCCAGGAGGCGGAGCGGGAGATCTCCGAAGTCTCCGAAGAGGCCGAGGATCGCGATGTCGTGCTCGAGGAGATAAGGCGCCGCCAGCGAACGGGTGAGAACTTCGTGCGTGTGGCGCGCAAGTACAGAGGTAGCTAGGGCCGAAAAGCGCTAGAATACACGCTGGTCGAAACGGCATCGCCGGTAGTAACGCATACGTTATCCGGCTGTTGTCGTTTCGTAACCTTTCGTGGGCATACTGATACTACGAGTCCGGATGAAAGCGGACCGGGAAGCAAAGGCATACCGGGGAGGATCCGTGTCTGAGAGATTCTACGTCGAAGGCGGGGAAAGACTGCAGGGGGAGATCGAGGTCTCGGGAGCCAAGAATGCGGCCCTGAAGTTCGTCGCGGCGGCGCTCCTCGCGCCGGGGAAGACGGTCCTCCACCACGTTCCCCGTATCAAAGACATGCACACGATGCTCGCCCTCCTCGACGAGCTCGGGGTCATGACAAACTTCTCGGGAAACACCCTGGAGATCGATGCTTCGACCGTAACCTCGTACACGGCCCCCTACGAGCTGGTGCGCCAGATGCGGGCCAGCCTCGTCGTCCTCGGCCCGCTCGTGGCGCGTTTCGGCGAGGCCGAGGTCTCGGCGCCGGGCGGGTGCAACCTGGGCTTGCGGAAGTTCAACTTCCACGTCGACGGCCTGCGGGCGCTCGGTGCTGACGTCGAGCTCGACCACGGCTTTATAAAGGCCAGCGCGCCGGACGGCTTGCGCGCAGCGGAAGTCAACTTCGAGTACCCGAGCGTCGGCGCCACAGAGAACGTCATGATGGCGGCCGTGCTCGCTGATGGGATCACCATTATCGAGAACGCCGCCAGGGAGCCGGAGATCTCCGCCCTCGCAGGCTTCCTCGATTCGATGGGCGCTCGTGTCATGGGAGCGGGTACTGGCCGCATAGTGATCGAAGGCGTCAAAGAGCTGCATCCCACCGAGTGGGAGGTGATGCCTGACCGCATCGAGGCGGGCACTTTCCTTATGGCCACGGCGGCTACCGGCGGGGATGTAACGGTCACGAACGCCCTCCCCGAGCACCTGAAGATTGAGCTCGAGAAGCTGAGGGAGATGGGCGTAGACGTGAGCGCCACCCCTGGTTCTCCAGGCATCAGGGTGAGGGTCGACGACCCAGCCTCGCTCTCAGGGGTAGACGTAGCAACTCTGCCTTTCCCAGGTTTCGCGACCGACCTCCAGGCCCAGATGATGGTCTTGCTCACCCAGGCCACAGGCGCCGGCATCATCACCGAGAACGTCTACGAGAACAGGCTCCAGGTCGCCGAGGAGCTCAACCGCCTCGACGCCGCCATAGACCTCTTCGGCGGCCACAGGGCGCTCGTCCGCGGCCCGCGCCGCCTCTCGGGGGCGATCGTGCAGTCCCCAGACCTGCGCGGAGGCGCCGCCCTGGTCATGGCGGGCCTCATCTCCGAAGGCACGACCGTCGTAGACGGCGCCACACACATCCTGCGCGGCTACGAGAACTTCGAAGACAAGCTCTCTGCCCTCGGCGCGACCGTCGCCTTCGAGGCAGGGGCCCCGGTCCGCAGCTAGAATCGGCCTTGCGGCCTCAGCTTGCCAGCAAGTCAGCCCGGCGGCTGTGCCGCCTGCAAGACGGCGTTCTGAAATATAGACTGCCCTTGTTGGCGTCCGAAAAGCGGAGAGTCTTCTGGCCGTAATATCCGAGAACACGGAGGTATTCGCGCTCACGCAGCAACTCGTGCGCTACAGGTCTTACACGCCAGGCGCCGCCCAGTCCGCGATGGACTTTATCAACGGCTGGTTCGGGGCGCGTGGGCTAGAGACGGCGCGCTATACGGGCGCGGGACCCCGCGGAGACCAGACGTCGCTCGTGGTTCGGGTGGGGGAAGGTGATCCAAGGATACTCCTGCACGGCCACGTCGACGTGGTGCCTGGCGAGGAGACCCAGTTCGAGCCGCGGGAGGAGGGAGACGAGCTCTACGGACGCGGCGCCTACGATATGAAAGGCGCCCTCGCCGCGATGATGTACGCGATAGAGGACCTGCAGAACCTTGACTGCGAAGCCACGGTCGAGCTCCTCGTCGTCCCCGATGAAGAGGGTGAGCACGGCGCGAAAACGGGCGCTGAGGTCTTGATCTCCAACGGCCATATCGGGGACTTCTTGATCACGGGCGAGCCGACGGACTTCCACATAGGTACGCAGGCGAAGGGCGTGCTCGACCTCCGCCTGACGCTGCGCGGTAAGAGCGCGCACGGCTCACAGCCCTGGCTCGGCAAGAACGCCGCGCTCCTCGCATACGAGCACTACCGCAGGGTCATCGACCTCCCCTTCACAAAACAGCGGAGCGACCTTTTCCCTTACCCTAGCGTGAACCTCGCGCGTATCATCGGGGGCGACGTACTCAACCGCGTCCCGGACCGCTGCACGTACGACCTCGACGTCCGCTTCCTCCCTGAACAGGACCCCGAGGAGATCGTGCGCCAGATACGCTCTGTTGACCTGCCCGCCGATGTCGAGGTCCTGTTCTGCCGTGAACCTACGTACGTGACGCGCAGAGATCCTTACGTGAAGGTGCTCCGCGAGGTCTCGGCGCGACACTTCCACGGCAACCCCGTCGGCGTGGGCCGCCACGGCGCGAGCGACGTCGTCTACTTCCAGCGTGCAGGGGTGCCGGGTGTCGAGTTCGGTCCCGTCGGCGGGGGACACCACGGTCCAAACGAGTACGTCGTTACCTCATCCCTGGAAACCTACAGACAGATGATCGTCCAGTTCGTCCAGATCGTCGGCCGCAACGGCAAGGTACTCTGATGCCGGAAACCTGGAACCTCAGGAGGCGCATCACGCTCTCGGGGGGTGAGATCGCCTACGACGTGCTCGGCTACGGGGAGCCCCTGATCCTGGTTCACGGGACGCCGAGCCGCTCTTACATCTGGCGCGACGTCGCCATGAGACTCGCAGACAGATTCACCGTCTACGTCTTCGACCTCTTGGGGTTCGGCCAGTCAGAACGCAGAGAAGGGCTCGACGTCTCTATCTCGGCCCAGTCACGACTGCTCGCCGAGCTAGTAGAGGCCTGGGAGATCGAAGCACCCTCGATCGCGGGCCACGATATCGGGGGCGCAATCGCACTGCGCGCCCACCTGCTCGAAGGCGTGCCTTTCGGGTGCATCGCCCTCGTCGACAGCGTCGTTCTCCGTCCGTGGATTACCCCGACGACCAGGCACGTGAAAGCGCACCTCGACGTCTACAGAACCATGCCCGCAAGAGTCTTCGAGGCTATCGTCGCCTCACACCTCGACACGGCGACGCACCTGCCAATGGATGAAGACGCGCTCGCCACCTACCTCGAAGGTTGGAAGGGCGAGTTCGGGCAGAGGCTCTACCTGCAGAAAGACGCCCAACTCGACGAGGACGACACCGCACAGTTCGAACCTCTGCTCCCGTCCTTGAGTATTCCCGTCAGGATCGTCTGGGGCGAGCAAGACGCATGGCTCGCCCTCTCCATCGCCGAACGTCTGCATGAGACCATCCCAGGCTCAGACCTCATAACATTGCCCGACACAGGCCACTTCGCCATGGAAGACAGCCCAGAAGCGGTCGCAGCCACCCTCTTCGACTTCTTCACCCGCTGTAGCAAAATAACCGCGCGTTCGGCTACGAGCGAAAACAACTAGCTGACAAGCTGAAAAACTGACAAGCGAGGCCGCAGGGCGTAGCATGCTGACAAGCCGCGAAGCGGCGTGTTGAACTACCTGCTAGACCCTGCTTCCTGGAAAGGCTCGGCCTCCCCTCGAGGCTGTGAGCCTCCGGCCATGGTCGCCTCTGCCTCGGCCTCCGCTTCCTCCTGGGGTATCGCTCCGCCGGAGATGGCGACGATGTCGTTCTCTATGGAGGAGATCTCACCCCCCATGCTCGCCCAGACGCCGACGGAAAAGCCCTCGTCGACGGGCTCTCCTATCTTCTGTTCGTAGTCCGCCTCGTCCCCCGCGGAGACGAGCGGCGTGGCCGGCTTCAACAACCCGCCGCCAAGGGGCAGGTTCACGCCAGAGACCTTGCCGACTAGAGAGACGACGCCTTCTTCCGGACACTCTGTCTCGATCTCGGCGTACTCCTTGCCCTGCCTCCCCTCGGGGATCACGAACAGGGAGTTCGTCATCCGCCGCACGTAGGCGTCGCCTTTACCCAGCTCCGCTATAGCCATGTCGTGCAGGTATGGCCCTCCGTCAAGGACCGTGAGGTGGCCGGAGTTCTCGACGTCCAGGCCGGCGAGCTCCAGGACCTCGGCGACCGAGGCGCCTATCGGCACTTCGCATACTTGCGTGTCCACCTCCTCGCCGTACACGGTGAAGAACTTGGTGGTGAGGGGTTTGCCGAGGAAGAGCGCGTTGTAGACGTTGAGCAGGGACTCCGTATTGTTGACGACCTTCCCGACGTCCGGCGGCATCCCAGGGCGTCTGGTCCCGTCTGGGTTGTTTACGAACCGGGGCACCCTGCTCTCGGTAGAGTGCTTGACGAGGGTTTTCTCCTCGCCAAGGGCGTACGTGTTCGGCACGTAGCGAACGTCGTAGACGCCGTCGGAGGCGTGATCCTGATACTCGGCGAACCACTCCCGGTCCTTCTCGTGGACGGCAAGGGAGATCTGCTCGAAGCCGAAGATCGTCTTCAACGCGTCGAAAAGCTGGAGGAACTCCTCGAGGTACTCCTTGTGCAGAAGCTTGTCTCCCCAGTAGCCCGGCTCGCTCTCGGTGGCGTTGACGATCAGGTGCGGCAGGGGCTTCATGTACTTGAAGTATGTCGGGAAACCGCCGCCCCCTGCGCCGACGATGCCGGCCTGGCGCATGATCTCTGCGGCCTCTTCGACACTCAGAGCCTTTACTTCCTCGAGGCTGCGCTGCTTTATCTCGGCCATGATCCCCTGTCCGGAAGTGTTGTCGGGCTAATTGATCTCGACGCCAGGCGCGACGTTCGAGTAGTCGAACTCGGCAGCCTTGGTGGCGTATTGTTCCAGATAGTCGGGGACCTCGTCGCCGGGGTAAATGGCCTCCACCGGGCACTCGGGCATGCACATGGAGCAGTCGATGCACTCCGCCGGGTTGATTATGAAGTGGTCACCGGCGTCGTAGATGCAGTCTACCGGGCAAGCCCCCACGCAGGCCGTGTTCTTCGTGCCGATACACGTTTCGGTTATAACGTAGGCCAC
>JBPCIR010000021.1:0-2966 GCA_051006095.1 Rubrobacter sp.
TTGCAGCGAGTCAGCATTTCAGTTTTCGCGCCGGCACGATCTGGCTGACTGGCTGAAAAGCCGCCGGAAGGGCGGCGTGCGGACTGGCTGAAATGCGCGGTTCTTGGAAGGTCGACCTCCCAAAACCCGCTTCACGGTTTCATCTGGTAGCGGAAGTCCGCCACCTGCTCGGCGGCGCGGGCGGCGCGCAGCAGCACAGGTTCGGTGAAGTGGTCGCTCATTAGCTGGACGCCGACGGGGAGCCCTTCCGAGAGACCCCCGGGGACGCTTATTGCCGGGATACCGGCCAGGTTCGCGGGGACAGCGCAGATGTCGTTAGCGTACATGGCGAGGGGATCGTCCACCTTCTCACCGATCCTGAAAGCCACCGTGGGGGCGGTGGGCGAGAGCAGGACGTCGTAGCGGGCAAAGGCCGCCCGGAAGTCCTCGATGATCCTGGTCCGTACCTTCTGCGCCTGGGCGTAGTAGGCATCGTAGTAGCCAGAAGACAGGGCGTAAGCACCGAGCATGATCCTTCGCTTCGCCTCGGCCCCGAAGCCCTCCTCGCGGGTCTTGCGGTACATCTCGTGCACCCCGTCGGCCGAAACCCTCAAACCGTATCTCACGCCGTCGAAGCGGGCGAGGTTCGAGGAGACCTCGGCAGGGGCGATGATGTAATAGGCTGGAAGCCCGTACCCGGAATGCGGCAGGCTAGCCTCCCCCAACTCGGCCCCGGCGTCTTCGAGCCCCCTGGCCACCCTCTCGGCGACCTCGCGCACTCCCTGGTCTATCCCTTCACCCATCAGCTCGGGCACCACCCCGATCCGCAATCCTTCCACACCTCCTTCGAGGTTCGCCAGGTAGTCAGGGACCTCGACGTTGGCGCTCGTCGAGTCGCGCGGGTCGTGGCCCGCGATAGCCTGCAGGAGGAATGCACCGTCGCGCACGTCGCGGGTCATAGGCCCGACCACGTCGAGCGAGGAAGCGAAGGCGATCAAGCCGTGACGCGAGACCCGCCCATAGGTCGGCTTGAGTCCGACGATGCCGCAGAGCGCCGCTGGCTGGCGCACGGAGCCGCCCGTGTCGGTCCCGAGCGCCCACCAACCCTCACCCGCCGCGACGGCCGCAGCCGAGCCGCCCGAGGACCCGCCAGGTACGCGGCCAAGGTCCCAGGGATTACGGGTAGGTCCGTAGGCCGAGTTCTCCGTCGATGAGCCCATCGCGAACTCGTCACAGTTGGCCTTGCCAACCACAATAAGGTCATCACCGAAGTTCCTCAGCGCCGAGGCGTCGTAGAGCGGCTCGAAGTTCTCCAGTATCCTCGACCCGCACGTCGTCCTCACGCCGCGCGTGGAGAGTACGTCCTTGACGACTAGCGGAACCCCCTCCCAGAGATCACGATCTCCGTTCCTGGCGTCCACGGCCTCGGCGCGTTCGAGCGCCAGCCCGGGCGTAGTCGTCACGAAGGCGTTGACCTCGTCCTCGACCTCACCTATGCGCGTGTTGGCGACCTCGGCTGCCTCGCGAGCCGAGACCTCGCCGGCTTCTATCTCCTCTGCGAGCGCATGGGCCGTGAGATCGAGCAAGCTATCGCTGCCAGCCATCTCAGTCGATCCTGGGGACGCCGAAGAGGTCATCTACGCGCTCGGGGGCCTGGAAGAGGGCCTCTTCCTGCGAGAGCTCGGGGCGCGGGCCGTCGGGGCGTAGGACGTTCGAGAGGTCGAGCGGGTTCGCCGTCGGCGGCACGTCGGTGAGGTCAAGCTCCCTGATCCTCTCTATGCTGTCCAGGATCGCATCGAGCTGCCCGCCCATCTTCTCTACCTCATCGTCTGTGAGTCCCAACCGCGCCAGATTCGCGACGTGGCGCACCTGCTCTTCGGATATCATGTCCGGTCTCCGGTCTTTCGCTCGTAGATCCAGAACATATCTTAGCGCAGCGCCAGCGGTCCTTCGCGCCAGCGACACGAGGTCATGCCAGGAAGGCCGGATCTCACCCGGGCGAACGCGCCGAGCACGTCCTCCGGTGAGAGATGTTGCACCCGAGGGCAAACGCGGTTCTAATGCTACGGGCGCCGAGTTTGGCCTGTCGCAGACTCCGTATCTGTGAGAAGGTTGATGAGGCGGCTGGATGACCGAACGTGAGAACATTGCAGCCGCGAAACCCCGTCCCAGAGGAGGAAGCAAGGAGATGGAGATCCACGAGACGGCGAGCGCATCCGAGAAGACCGATGACAGGAGAGTAGAGGACGCGCCCGGCTACCAGCCCATAGAGAACTACGGGATCATCGGCGATTTGCACACAACTGCCCTGGTTGGTATGGACGGTTCGATAGACTGGCTGTGCCTGCCACATCATGATTCCCCGAGCGTCTTCGCGGCCATCCTCGACAGCGCGAAAGGTGGGCGGTTCAGGATCTCCCCCGAGATGGACGGAGCTACCTGCAAGCAACTCTACTGGCCTGATACGAACGTCCTGGTCACGCGGTTCTTCACGCCCGACGGGGTAGGGGAGATCACTGACTACATGCCGATAGGCGCTTCGGATAGCGGACATGAGCGACACCGGATCATCCGCCGCGTCGAGGTGGTGCGCGGAACAATGACCTTCCGGATGGAGTGTACCCCGGCCTTCGACTACGCCAGAGCGGAGCACGAGACCAGGATAGTCACCGGCGGGGCGGCCTTCGATACCCCCGAGCTTAGCCTGGGACTGGCGTCTTCTTACCCCTTGCAGCAAAGGGACAACGGGGCCATAACCGAGTTCACGCTGCAGGAGGAACAGTCCACGGTTTTCGTGCTGCGGGAGATAGAGGCCGGAGAAGGCTGCGGGGTCAGTTTCTCCAGGGAGGACGAGGAAGATATCTTCATGCAGACCGTCGAGTACTGGCGCCGCTGGCTCTCGAAGTGCACCTACACGGGCCGCTGGCGCGAGATGGTCCGCCGCTCGGCCCTGACCCTGAAGTTGCTGACCTTCGAGCCGACGGGGG